>NZ_JBHTVC010000005.1:0-122100 GCF_042793275.1 Isoptericola sp. NPDC056578 | reverse complement strand
GGGCTGGGCCGCGTCCTGGTGGGGGTTTGGCTCGGCCGGGGCGCGCGGTGGCCCGGCGGGGTGGGGCCGGGCCGGGCCCCGGGGGGTGGCGCGTCCCGGGGGGCGGCCCCGGGGGGCCCCCCCACCCGGGGTGTCACTGCGCCTTGACGGTGTCCTGCACGTACGCGAACCACTGGGCCGCGAACTGGTCCGCGTCGAGGTTGCCGTACTGCATCTCCTCGGACAGGCGCGCCATCTCGACCTCGATCTCGCCGTAGCCCTCGACCGGGACGGGGGCGGGCTCGGTGACGTCGTCGGCGTGGGTGTCCTCGTAGTCGAGCAGGCGGGAGTCGGGCGACCCGTCCTCGATCTTCATCGCGTCCTTCTGGGCGTCGGTGGCGGGCACACCCTTGCTGGTGCCGAAGATCTCGCCCACCTGCGGGTCGTTCGTCATGAAGTCGATGAACGCGGCCGCCGCGTCGGGGTGGGACGAGTTGGCGGACGCCGAGAGCATCACGCCGGAGTGCCAGTACATCTTCTTGCCGTCGTCACCCGTGGGGATGGGCATGAGCTCGAGGTCCTCGCTGCCGAGCTCCGCGGTGTAGTTGGGCATCAGGGTGTCCCAGTTCGCCTCGGCCACGACCTCGGCGGAGTTCAGGCCCGTCTTGGGCTCGAGCTGGGCCGCTCGCTTCGCCGGGAAGAAGGCCTGGGACTCGCGCAGGGGGGCCCACAGGTCGGTCCAGGCCTGCACGTCCTCCTGGGTGAACGCGATCTGGCCGTCGTCGGTGAAGGGTGCCTTGCCCTGCTGCACCAGCCACTGCAGGAACCACGGGTTGTTCCCCGTCATGTCGCCCACGGGGTACACCTGCGGGTCGTGCTTCGCGCCCGCCTCGGCGACGTCCGCGAACCACTGGACCAGGTCGTCCCAGGTGTAGCCCTCGGCCGGGGGCTCCATGCCCAGCTCCTTGAGGAGCTTCGCGTTGTAGATGATCGACTGGGTGTTGAGGCTGACGGGGACGGCGTAGGTCTTGCCCTCGATCTGACCCGATGCGAGCGCGGTGTCGTCCACGCCGCCGGTGTCGAGGTTGACGCCGACCTGGCCGTCGAGCTCGGCGAGCTGGCCCGTGGCGCCGTACTGCCGCACGTAGCCCGCGTCCATCTGGACGACGTCGGGCAGGGCGCTGCCCGCCGCCTCGGTGGAGCGTGCCGTCCAGTAGTCGTCCCAGGACTGGAACTGCGTCTGGATGGTGATGTTCGGGTGCTTCTCCTCGAAGGCGTCGATCGCCTTCTCGTACCTCGCGGCCCGGTCGTCGTTGCCCCACCACGCGAAGGACAGCGTGATGTCCTCGTCCGTGGAGACCTTGGCGGCCGGGCCGGCGTCGGCCCCGCCGTTCCCACAGGCGGCGGTCAGGCCGACCGTGACGGCGATGGCGGCGACGGCGCCGGAGAGTCGTGCGAGCTTCATGGTGTTCCTCCGTCCCGCAGCACTGCGGGGGTCGGGCCTGGGCGGTCGTGCCCGCCGCGGCTGGTCGGTGTGTCGGTGATGGGTGGTGCAGGCGCGCGGGCGTCAGCCCTTGAGGCCTTGGGTGGCGACGCCGTCGACGATGTAGCGCTGGAAGAGGATGAAGAAGATCATCACGGGCAGCAGGGCCAGGACGGCCATGGCCATCTGGGCGCCGTAGTCGGACACGCTGGTCTGGTCGACGTACAACCGCAGCGCGATGGGCAGCGGGTACAGGTCGGGCTTCTTGAGGTAGAGCAGCGGGCCGAGGAAGTCGTTCCAGGACCAGATGAACGCGAAGATCGAGCTGGTGATGATGGCGGGGCGCATCAGGGGCAGCATGATCGAGCCGAAGATGCGCCCGTGGCCGGCGCCGTCGATGCGGGCTGCCTCGTCCAGCTCGCGGGGCAGGTTGCGCATGAACTGGACCATGAGGAACACGAAGAACGCTTCCCCGGCGAGGAACTTCGGCGCGAGCAGGGGGATGAACGTGTTCACCATGCCGAGCTCGTTGAACATGATGTATTGCGGGATGATCACGACGTGGAACGGCAGCAGCAGCGTGCCGATCATGATCGCGAAGAAGATGCCCCGTCTGGGGAAGTCGATCCGCGCGAACGCGTACGCGGCCACGGTCGAGGACAGGATCACCCCGACCACGGACGCGACGGCGAGGATCATGGAGTTGCCGAAGAAGGTCCAGAACCCGACCCCGCCGATCCCGGACAACGCGGTCGCGAAGTTGGACAGCGACAGGTTGTCCGACCACAGGCTGATGTTCCCGATGATCTCGTTCGACGGCTTGAACGAGCTCATGAGCATCCACGCGGCGGGGTAGAGCACCACGATCGTGCACACGACCATGAAGGCGTGGAACCCGACCGACCGGACACCCCGACGACGCTTCGCGGCCTTGCGCAGGGACGTGTCGACCGGCCCGGCCGGGCGGGACGACCCGCCCCCGGTGGCGATTCCTGTGGCGGCCGCCTGGTTCGACAGCGGCGGTGTCGTGATGTGCGCGCTCATCGGTTGTCTCCGGAGTAGTGGACCCAGGCGTTGGACGTCTTGAACAAGATCGCGGTGATCACGCCGACCACGACGACCAGGACCCAGGCCATGGCCGAGGCGTATCCCATGTCGAACTGTGCGAAGCCCTTGATGTACAGGTACAGCGTGTAGAACAGGGTCGAGTCCGCCGGACCGCCTGTGCCGCCAGAGATGATGAACGCCGACCCGAACACCTGGAACGCGCCGATGGTCTCCAGCAGCAGGTTGAAGAACAGCACCGGGGACAGCATCGGGATCGTGATCCGCCAGAACTTGCGGACCGGGCCCGCACCATCCACCGCGGCCGCCTCGTACAGCTCGGCCGGGATCTGCTTCAACCCCGCCAGGAAGATGACCATCGGGGCGCCGAACGTCCACACCGCGAGCAGCACGAACATCGGCATCGTCTTGGACGGGTCACCCACCCAACCCCCGGCCGGCAGCCCGAACAGCTGCTGGATCCGGTCCACGATGCCGTCATCGATGAACATCGCCTTCCACACGATCGCGATCGACACGCTCGCGCCGATCAGGCTCGGGGCGTAGAAGATCGACCGGTACGCGCCCTGCCCGCGGTGCTTCATGTTCAGCACCATCGCGACCAACAACGCCGCCGCGAGCTTGATCGGCGTGCCGACCAGCACATAGATCGCGGTCACCTTCGCCGACGTCCAGAACCGGGGGTCCTCGAACAACTTCGTGAAGTTGTCGATCCCGACCCACGACGGCGGCCGGAACAAGTCGTAGTCCGTGAACGCCAGATACAACGACGCCACCATCGGGAACGCCGTCAACACCACGAAACCCACCAACCACGGCGACAAGAACGCGAACCCCGCACCAGCCTCACGACGGCGCTTGGCCACGCCTCGTGCGCGGTCCCGGCGGGGCGCGTCGGGTATCGCCGTCATCGGCTCACCGGTCACGGTCACAGAGCATCCGATCTCTCGGGGGTCGTCCTCGACCCGTGGTGCAACGTTGCGGTCTAACGTTGGATCACGATGAACTACGGAAGGCGTCGCCGTCAAGGGGTGACGCGCGGACCGGCCCAGGCCGGTAGGTGCGAGGGGGACGAGTGGTCGAGCAGGGCACGACGGACGGCGCGAGCCGGGGCGCGGGTCGCGGACGGGTCAGGTCGCCGGGGATCAAGGACGTCGCGGCGGCGGCCGGGGTCTCGTGGAAGACGGTCTCGAACGTCGTGAACGGCACGGGGCGCGTCGGGGAGGCCACCCGTGCGCGGGTGGAGGGGGTCATCGCGGACCTCGGATACCGTCCGAGCCTCGCGGGCCGGCAGCTGAGGCAGGGGCGGACCAGGACCTTCGCCCTGGCGGTGCCGTGGATCCACGCGCCGTACTTCGCCGAGCTGGCGCACGTCATGATCGAGGTCGCCGGGGGCCGGGGGTATCGCGTGCTCATCGAGGAGACCCGTGGTGACCGGGACGTCGAGCTCGAGGTCGCGCGAGGGTTCGCCGTCCACGCGATCGACGGGATCGTCTTCTCGCCGCTGGCTCTCGGGCCGGCGGAGATCTCGGGGCTGCGAGGCGCGACGCCGATGGTGCTCCTGGGCGAGCGGGACGACCCCGGGCTGGCCGGTGGCCGGCGTACCGACCACGTGAGCATCGACAACGTGGGGGCGGCAGAGGAGGTCACGCGGCACCTGGTCGCATCGGGCCGCAGGCGGCTCGGCTTCCTGGGGGCGGAGCCCGAGGCGCTCGCCCGGACCGGTGCGCCCCGGTTGCGGGGGTTCCGGGCGGCGTGCGCGGAGGCGGGGATCGAGGTCGACGAGCGCTGGATCCTGCCGGGCGGCCGGTTCTCGCGCGCGGACGGCGCCGCTGCCGTCGAGAGCGTGCTCGCCCGCACCGGGGAGATCGACGGCCTCGTGTGCGCCAACGACGAGCTGGCGCTGGGCGCCGTGTTCGCGCTGCGCACCAACGGGATCGGCGTGCCTGACGACGTGGCGGTCACGGGCTGGGACAACACGGAGGACGGGCGGTACGCGAACCCGTCGCTGACGACGGTGGCGCCCGACGTCCGGGCGATCGCGGAGGCGGCCGTGGACCGGCTCGTGCGCCGGATCGACCCGGCCGCCGGCCCGGACCTCGACGCGGCCGCGCAGGGCGACGGGGGCTCGGACGTCGTGGACCTGGTGGTGCCGCACCGGCTTCTGATGCGCGAGAGCACGCGCGCGGGCCGGTGATGATTCAACGTTGCATCCAGGGGTGATCCTGTGATCCACTCAGTGGCAGCGGCGAGGGTGAATCGGCCCCGACCGCCCTCTCGACGACGATGCAACGGAGCCCGCCGATGCCCTTCCTGCCCCTCGACCCGCCGTCCGCCCCGGGCGGCGTCGACGTCCCTCGCCCCGAGTACCCGCGCCCGCAGGTGGTGCGCGAGCGCTGGCTGAACCTCAACGGCACGTGGCAGTTCGAGCTGGACCGCGGCGACTCCGGGCTCGAGCGCGGGCTGCGCGAGCGGCCGCTGTCCGGCTCGATCACCGTGCCGTTCGCGCCCGAGTCGGAGCTGTCCGGGATCGGGGACACCGACTTCCTCGAGGCGGTCTGGTACCGCCGTGAGGTGACCGTCCCGGCCGAGTGGGCCGCGGTCGCCGGCGACGACACCCACGTGCTGCTGCACTTCGGCGCCGTCGACCACGACACCACCGTGTGGGTGGACGGCACCGAGGTGGTGCGCCACCGCGGAGGGTTCTCGCCCTTCACCGCCGACCTGCACGGCGTGGCGGCGCCCGGCGACACCGTGACCGTCGTCGTGCGGGCCCGTGACCCGCGCGAGGCCCGGCAGGCCCGCGGCAAGCAGGCCACCTGGTACGCGAACACGCACTGCCAGTACACCCGCACCACGGGCATCTGGCAGACGGTCTGGCTCGAGCCCGTGCCGGGCGCCCACCTGCGCCGCCCGCGCGTCACGCCGCACGTGGCGAGCAGCGCGTTCGACGTCGTCCTGCCGCTGACGGCGAACCGCCCCGGCCACACCGTCACCGCGACGCTCACCGACGCGGACGGCGTCGTGGCCACCGAGACGGCGCGCGCCGACGTCGACCTCGCGCCGGCGCTTCGCGTCGTCGTTCCCGAGGGTCGCGTGCGGCTCTGGGGCCCGGGGGACCCGCACCTGTACGGCCTGCGGGTGGAGCTGCGCGACGGTGACGGCGCGATCGTCGACGCCGTGGAGTCCTACGCGGGCCTGCGGTCCGTCGCGATCGACGGCCAGGCGGTGCGGATCAACGGGCGATCCGTCTTCCAGCGACTGGTGCTCGACCAGGGGTACTGGCCCGAGTCGCTCATGACGGCGCCGTCCGACGCCGCGCTCGTGCGCGACATCGAGCTCGGCCTCGAGGCCGGGTTCAACGGCGCGCGCCTGCACCAGAAGGTCTTCGAGGAGCGTTTCCTGTTCCACGCCGACCGCCTCGGCTACCTCGTGTGGGGCGAGTTCGGCGACTGGGGCGTGAGCGGGCAGGGCACCGTCGGCCACAACCAGCAGCCCACGGCGTCGTTCACCACCCAGTGGCTCGAGGTGCTGGAGCGCGACCACTCGCACCCGTCGATCATCGGCTGGTGCCCGCTCAACGAGACGCACCAGGACCTGCACGACCGGATGACCGTGCTCGACGACGTCACCCGCGGCATGTTCCTCGCCACCAAGCTCGCGGACCCCTCGCGGCCCGTCATCGACGCCAGCGGGTACGCGCACCGCGTGCTCGAGACCGACGTCTGGGACTCCCACAGCTACGAGCAGGACCCGGAGCGGTTCGCGCGCCAGATGGCCGGGCTGGCCGACGGCGCGCCGTACGAGAACCGGCGCGAGGACGCGGCGATGTCCGTGCCGTACCGGGGGCAGCCCTACTTCGTCTCCGAGTACGGCGGCATCTGGTGGAACCCGGAGGCGGCGGCCGCCGCGGCGGGGAACGACACCGCCGAGTCGTGGGGCTACGGCCAGCGCGTCGCGGACGAGGAGGAGTTCCACGCCCGGTTCCGCGGCCTCACCGAGGTGCTGCTCGGCGACCCGCTGATGTTCGGTTACTGCTACACCCAGCTCACCGACGTGTTCCAGGAGCAGAACGGCGTGTACCGCTTCGACCGGTCCGAGAAGCTCGACGTCGCCCGCGTCCGCGAGGTGCAGCAGCAGGTCGCCGCCGTCGAGGAGGCGGACCGCGCGGCGGTCTGACGCACGGACCGTCCCCGACGACGGCCCGGGCTGCTTGTCCCAGGCCGTCGTCGGCGGCAGGCCGCGGGTTCTCGGCCGTGCGCGATCCGACCGTAGGCGAGCGGCGCGACGTCCGGCCCCAGCCCGAACGGGTCGACGCCGGGAGCCGCGCGGCGAGGGTGGTGATCGTGCCGACTCGAGAGCGGTCCAATTCGGTGGAGAAGGCGTCCAGGGTGTGCGAGGTTCCTCGTGCGACGACCGTCGCCGCAGGACATCGGCACCCCGAGGGAGAGACATGACGAGCAGGTTCACCGAGCTGACCGTCGACTGCCACGACCCGGAACGGCTCGCGGCGTTCTGGTGCGCCGTCCTGGACTTCACGGTGCTCGACCGGAGCGACGACATGGTCGAGATCGCCTCCTGGGAGCCGACCGTCGAGGACATCCAGGCCCGTCAGATGCCGCCGACGATCGTGTTCACCCGGGTGCCGGAGGGCAAGAGCGTGAAGAACCGCCTCCACCTGGACGTGAGCCCGGTCGACCGCAGCACCGCCGACGAGGTGGCCCGGCTGCTCGACCTCGGCGCCACCCGGGCGGATGTCGGCCAGGGCGCCGACCGGACCTGGGTGGTCATGGCCGACCCCGAGGGCAACGAGTTCGACGTCCTGCGCACCCTCGCGCCCTCCGACTCCTGACCGACGAGAGGACTGCCGTCGCGATGCCGCCCGTCCTGCCCGATCCCACGGTGCTCCACCCGATGCCCGAGCACCCGCGCGTCGTCCTGCTCAAGCCGCTCGTGGCCTCGCCGCTGATCGAGGTCGGGGACTTCTCCTACTACGACGACCCCGACGACCCGACGGCGTTCGAGACCCGCAACGTGCTCTACCACTACGGCCCCGAGCGGCTCGTGATCGGCCGGTACTGCGCGCTGGGCACCGGCACCCGGTTCATCATGAACGGCGCCAACCACCGCATGGACGGCCCCTCCACGTTCCCGTTCCCCACGATGGGGGGCGCGTGGGCGGAGCACTTCGACCTCATCACCGGCCTGCCCGGACGCGGGGACACGGTGGTGGGCCACGACGTCTGGTTCGGCCACGGGGCCACGGTCATGCCCGGTGTCCGCATCGGTCACGGCGCGATCGTCGCGGCCGGTGCCGTGGTCACCCGGGACGTGCCCGACTACGGGATCGTCGGCGGCAACCCCGCCCGGCTGCTGAGGACCCGGTACGACGCCGACGACGTCGCGCGGCTCCTCGCCGTGGCGTGGTGGGACTGGCCGGTGGGGCACGTCACCAGGCACGTGCGGACGATCATGTCGGGCACGGTCTCCGAGCTCGAGGCGGCGGCGCCGGCGGCCTAGCCCAGCGCCGACAGCCCGAAGGCGGTCGCGAAGCCGAGCACGGTGACGAGCCCGGTGACCGGGCCACCGAACTCGGTGGCCTCGGGGATCATCGTGTCGACCAGCATGGTGAGCAGCGCGCCGGCGGCGAAGGCCTGCACGACGGCGATGGTCACCGGGTCGGCGGTGCCCAGCGCCGCGTAGCCGACGCCCGCGGCGACCGCGGAGACCAGGGTGGTGCCGCCCCACAGCAGCGCCAGCCGGGCGGTGGACGTGCCCGCCTGGCGCAGCCCGACGGTGGCGGACATCGCCTCGGGCAGGTTGGAGATGAACACGGCGGCGAGGACCGCGACGCTCACCCCGCCACCCCCGACCAGGGTCGAGCCCAGCACCACCGACTCGGGGATGCCGTCCAGCACGGTGCCCAGCGCGATCGCGCCGCCCGACCCCTCCGACTGCGCGCCCGTGGACCGCTTGCGGTCCCGTCCTCCGCGCCGGTCGATGAGCAGGTCGCCGACGAAGAACGTCAGCGCACCGGCGGCCAGCCCCGCGAGCAGCACCCAGCCGCTCGCCGCCCGCGAGGCGTCCTCGACCAGGTCGTACGCGACGGCGCTGATGAGCACGCCCGCGCCGAACGCCATGATGAGGCCCGTGAGCCGCCGGCTCGGCGTCCGCCACAGCACGAGGGCGGCGCCGATCAGCAGCGACGAGCTGCCCAGCAGGCCCCACCAGAACCCGGTCATGCGGACATTGGACCAGGTGGCACGGTCGGCCGCCCGTCCACCCGACCGAGCCCTCGGGTGCGTCGCGCGGCCGGTGCTGCGAGCATCGCCGGATGGACCTGAAGGAGCTCGTGCGACCGGAGCCCACGTCGATGCCTCGCCGGATCGGGAGGGTCGCGCTCGGCGTGGCGCTCGCCGGGGCCGGCATCACCCACCTCACGGTCGCCCGCGAGGAGTTCCGGGCCCAGGTCCCCGCCTGGTTCCCGGTCGACGAGGACGTCACCGTCCTCGCGTCCGGAGCCGTGGAGATCGTGCTGGGCGGGTCGCTCGTGGCGCTCGCCCGATGGAAGGTCGCGGTGGGACTGGTCGTCGCAGCCTTCTTCGTCGTGATCTTCCCCGGGAACGTCGGCCAGTGGCTCGAACGGAAGGACGGGTTCGGCCTCGACACCGACGCCAAGCGGTTCGCCCGGCTGTTCTTCCAGCCGGCTCTCGTCGCGCTCGCGCTCTGGTCGACGGGGGCGTTCGCCGCCCTACGCCGCGCCGCCCGCCACTGACCGTTGGCCCGTGACCACCGGGCACGTCGCGAGGTGGTCGTCCACGAGCCCGCAGGCCTGCATGGCCGCGTACGCCGTCGTCGGGCCGAAGAAGCGGAACCCCTCCTTCTTGAGGGTCTTGGCCATGGCCTTCGACTCGTCGGTCATGGCGGGCACCGTCTGCCAGGACGCGAGTCGTGCCACGCGCGGCTCCGGCGCGAACGACCAGAACAGCTCGTCGAGCGTGCGGCCGTCGTCGTGCAGGGCGAGCACGGCGCGGGCGTTGCCGATCGTGGCCTCGATCTTCTGCCGGTTGCGGATGATCCGGGCGTCGCCGAGCAGGCGCTCGACGTCGTCGGGGGTGAGGGCCGCGACCTTCTCCGGCTCGAACTCGGCGAACACCTCCCGGAACGCGGGGCGCTTGCGCAGCACGGTGATCCACGACAGGCCGGACTGGAAGCCCTCCAGCGCGATCCGCTCCAGCAGCGCGGCCTCGCCGTGCACGGGCACGCCCCACTCGGTGTCGTGGTACGCCTCGTACAGGGGGTCGCCGTCGCCGAAGCACCGGGCGGCGGGGGTGGTCGTCGTCATGCCCCCAGCCTGCCCGGTGCTCCCGACACCCGGCCGCGGTCGTCCACAGGCCCGCGTGGTCCGTTCAGCCCTTGACCGACCCGGACATCAGTCCGCCCATGAAGTACCGGCCCAGCAGCACGTACACGAGCAGCGTGGGCAGCGAGGCGAACAGCGCGCCCGCCATGGAGACGCCGTAGTCCTGCAGCAGCGCGCCGTTGGCGAGGTTGTTCAGCGCGAGGGTCACGGGCCCGTTCTGGCTGGACGAGAAGAACACGGCGAACAGGAAGTCGTTCCACGCCGACGTGAACTGCCAGATGAGCACGACGACGAAGCTCGGCACGGAGATCGGCAGCACGATCCACGCGTACGTGCGCAGCATGCCCGCGCCGTCGACGCGCGCCGCCTCGATCAGCTCCTGCGGCACGGTCATGTAGTAGTTGCGGAAGATCAGCGTCGTGATGGGGATGCCGTAGACGACGTGCAGCAGGATCAGGGCCGGGACGCCGCTCGGTACGCCCAGCCCGAGCACCAGCTGGTTCAGCGGGATCATCACCGCCTGGTACGGGATGAACATGCCGAACAGGATCAGCGTGAACACGAGGTCGGCGCCGGGGAACCGCCACCGCGACAGCACGAACCCGTTGAGCGACCCGAGGAAGGCCGAGATCAGCGCGGCCGGCACCACCATCTGCACGGTGCGCGCGATCGCGGGCGAGAGCGTGCTCCACGCGGTCTCCCAGTTGGCCGTGGTCCACACCTGCGGCAGGTTCCACGCCCGGGTGGGGGCGGCGTCGCCCGGGCCCTTGAAGCTGGTCACGAGCAGCACGTACACCGGCACCAGCACCACGAGCACGAAGAGCAGCAGCACCAGGTAGCGCAGCGTGCGGCCCACGGTGAAGCGGCCCCGCGGCGCGGCACGGCGGCCGAGGTCGATGGGGCGTCCGGCCTCCTCGACGACGGTGGTCATCGCTTGTCCTGCCGGTGGGTGTGGACCAGGTACGGCACGATGACGATCGCCACGATGACCAGCAGGATCGTGCCGACGGCGGCCGCGTTGGCGTAGTCGAAGGCCGACTTGAACACGTACATGTCCACGGCGGGCACCTTGGTCTGGTAGTTCGCCGGCTTGGAGATCGACATGATGAGGTCGAACGCCTTGAGCGACATGTGGCCGATGATGATGAGCGCCGACAGCGCGATGGGCGACAGCTGCGGGAACAGCACGTGCCGGTACAGCTTCCACTCGCTCGCGCCGTCCACCCGGGCGGCCTCGCGCAGCTCGACGGGGATGCCGCGGAAGCCCGCGAGGAACAGCGCCATCACGTACCCCGAGAGCTGCCAGATCGCGGGGATCGCGATGGCGACGATGCCCACGGACACGTTGTTCCACCAGTTGTTCTGCAGCGCGTCCAGCCCGATCATCTGGAACAGCCGGTTGAGGCCCGACGCCTGCTCGCCCTGGTTGGAGTTGAGCAGCCACCGCCACACCACGCCCGACGCGATGAACGAGACCGCCATGGGGAACAGGTAGATCGACCGGAAGAACCCCTCGCCCCGCAGCGGCTTGTCGAGCAGCCAGGCCCACAGGAAGCCGATGATCATCGTGCCCACCAGGAACACCACGGTGTAGAGCACGAGGTTCGTCAGCGAGTGCTGGAACTCGTCGCTGGCCAGCAGGTCGAGGTAGTTGCGCAGCCCGACGCCCGTCGTCGGCGCCTGGCCCGTCGCCTGGGCGGCGGTGTGGTTGTCGGTCGCGGACTGGCGCGCGTTCGCCACGATGAGGCCGTAGACGAACACCCCGACCAGGACGAGGGAGGGCAGCAGCAGGAGCAGGGGCGCGCCGGCGCGGCGGACCGCCCGGCGCACCCCCGTCCGCCTGCGCGTGGCGGCGGGCATCGCGCCTCAGCCGGCGACCGCGGCGGCCAGCTCCGACTGGAACGTCGCCAGGTCCGACGCCCCCGAGGTGAACTTGCTCGTGGCGTCCGTGATGGCCGTCGAGATCGCCACCGGGACGGCGGCACCGTGCGCCAACGAGGACACGATGGTGTCGCTCTTGAACGCCTCCGCGGCGGACTGCTGGTACTCGCCGAAGGTCGACATGTCGATGTCGGTGCGGGCCGGGATGGAGCCCTTGGCCTTGTTGAACGCCTCCTGCCCCTCGGCCGAACCCACCGTCTCGAGCCACGCCTTGGCCCCGCCGGGGTGCGGGGCGCCCACCGGCAGCGTGAACGAGTCGGCGAGGAAGTCGAAGACGCCGTCCGTGCCCGGCACGGCGTACGCCGAGTAGTCGGTGCCGAGCTCCTGCTTCTGCTCCACGTACGACGCCTCAGCCCAGTCGCCCATCACGGTGAACCCGGCCTTGCCGTCGATGACGAGCTGCTGCGACTCCGGCCAGTCGAGGCCGTCCCGGTCGGTGTTCGTGTAGCCCATGAGCGTCTCGAAGTCCTCCAGCGCCGCCTTGACCTCGGGGCCGCTCCAGTCGGTGGAGCCGTCCCACAGCCCGGAGTAGCCTTCGGCACCCAGGTCGGACAGCAGCACCGTCTCGAGGAGCTGCACCTGCGTCCACGCCTGCGCGATCGCGAGCGGCGTGACGCCCGCGTCCTTCAGCTTGGCCAGGTCGTCCATCCACGACGAGAGGTCGGGGTAGGTGGCGTCCGGGTCGAGACCGGCGTCGGTGAGCACCTGCCGGTTGGTCCACACCACGTTGGCGCGGTGGATGTTCGACGGGATCGAGTAGATCTCGCCGTCGTCGGCCTTCAGCCGGTCCACGAGGTCGGGCGGGAAGGCGTCGGTCAGCCCGAACTCGTCGTAGAGGTCGGAGACGGGCTCGATCTGCGCGGCGTCGATGTAGTCCTGCAGCTCCGCGCCCGCGTGGGCCTGGAAGGTGTCCGGCGGGTCCTGCGCCTGCAGGCGGGTCTGCAGCAGGTCCTTCGCCTGCGACCCTGCGCCACCGGCCACGGCCCCGTTGACGAACGTCACGTCCGGGTGCTGCTCGTCGAACACCTTGACCAGCGCGTCCAGGCCGGCCTTCTCCGACCCGGCGGCCCACCAGGTGAAGACCTCCACCTCGTCCGCACCGCCGCTGCCGCTGCCGCCGCTCTCCGGTTCACCGCCGTTGCTGCCGCACGCGGCCAACGCCAACGCCGCCACGGCCGCGACCGCGGCGACCGCCGACGTCCTGGGAGCTCCTCGCATGTGCCTCACCCCTACGCCCTCGGGCCGGTGGGGGGTCGGTGCGCGCGGCACCGGCCTGGCGCATCCTTGCGCCCCGGTCTCGCTCTCATCGCACGACCGGCGCGGTCACGGTGTCAAGGCACCCGGGGAACCTTCGCCCGAATCGTGACCGGAAGTCACCCGTCGGACATCGTCGTCGACGTACCGAAGAAGTGGGAGGAGACGCAGCCCCGGAACGCCGGGCTCGGGTGAACTCCGGGACGCTAGGCTCCCGGGCCGTGACCTCAGAGCTGACGATCCACACCGCCGGCGACGCCGCCTCCCCCACGGTCGTGGTGCTGCACGGCCTCACCGACGCGGGCGACAACTTCCCCGACCTGGTGCACCGCTGGCAGCAGGACTGGCGCATCGTCGCGCCGAGCATGCGCGGCCACGGCACGTCGCCACGGTTCCGCGACGACGAGCTGGGCGGCACGGCCGAGCTGATGCTCGCCGACGTGCTCGCCGTCCTCGACGACCAGCCGGAGCCTGTCGTGCTGCTGGGGCACTCGATGGGCGGCGCGCTCGCGCTGCGGGCGGCGGTCGCCCGGCCGGCGGCGGTGCGCGCGCTGGTGCTCGAGGACCCGCCGCGTGCGGACGGCGGCCCCAGCCCGGCCGAGCACGCCGCCGGGTTCCTCGCGTTCGTCGAGGGCGTGAGCGCGCGTGTCGCGCAGGGCGAGCTCGACGCGCTCGTCACGGAGAGCGCGTGGAGCCCGCCCGAGGCCCGGGCCTGGGCGCGGTGCAAGCCGCAGGTCCAGCGCGACTACCTGCGCCGGGGGCTGCACCTCGGTCGCGAGAGCTGGGCCGACCTCGTGTCCCGGCTGACGGTGCCGACCCTGCTGGTCCTGCCCGACCGGGACAGCGTCGGCCCGGCGCCCGACGAACCCGGCCCGACCAACCCGCTGCTGCGCACCGTCGTCGTCGCCGACGCCGGCCACTGCGTGCGCCGCGACCAGCCCGACGCCTACTTCGAGGCGGTCGAGGGCTTCCTGGCCTCCGCCCTCTCCTGACGGTTCCGGCGCCGGTTCCGGCGCTCATCCCCGCGACAGCACCAGCGCGGCGCTGTGCCCGCCGAAGCCGAAGGCGTCGACGAGCGCGTGCCGCGCCGTCGTCGTCCGGGGAGCGGTGACGACGTCGAGGTCGACGGCCGGGTCGGGGTCGTCGAGGTTGATGGTCGGCGGCACGACGCCGTCGCGCAGCGCCAGCAGCGCGACCAGCGCGCCCAGGGCGCCGGACGCCCCGAGCAGGTGACCCGTGGACGCCTTCGTGGCGGTCACGGCGGGCGGGCTGCCGAGCGCGGCGCGCAGGGCCGCGGCCTCGTTGACGTCGCCCATCGGCGTGGACGTCGCGTGCGCGTGCACCAGCCCGACGTCGCCCGGTTCCAGGCCGGCGTCGCGCAGCGCGAGCGTGATGGTCCGGGCCTGGTTGGCCGGGTCGCCGCCGACGATGTCGAACGCGTCGGAGGTGAGGGACGCGCCGTCCACGGCCCCCAGGACCGTCGCGCCCCGCGCGCGGGCGTGCTCCTCGGCCTCGAGCACCACGAGCACGGCTCCCTCGCCCATGACGAAGCCGTCGCGGTGGACGTCGAACGGGCGCGAGGCGCGCAGCGGCTCGTCGTTGCGCGTCGACAGGGCGCGGACCCGGCCGAACCCGGTGAGGGACAGCGGCACGATGCTGGCCTCCGCCCCGCCGCACACGACGACGTCCGCCGCCCCCGACCGGATCAGGTCGCGGCCCTGGGCGATCGCCTCCACCCCCGCGGCGCACGCGCTCACCGGGGCGCGGGCCCCGGCCTTGGCCCGCAGGT
This sequence comes from Isoptericola sp. NPDC056578, assembly GCF_042793275.1. Classification (NCBI taxonomy): domain Bacteria; kingdom Bacillati; phylum Actinomycetota; class Actinomycetes; order Micrococcales; family Promicromonosporaceae; genus Isoptericola; species Isoptericola sp. NPDC056578. The sequence continues at coordinate 107,226 of NZ_JBHTVC010000005.1, read as the reverse complement.
CGAGGGAGAGGTAGGCGGCCGGGCCGTTCGCCATCGCCATCGTGATGGTGTGCGGGGACACGCGGCGGTAGCCGGCCGTCCCGAGGACGTCCTGCATGGCGACGGTCGTCGCGATGCCGCCGTGCGCGGTGCCGACGGCCACGGCGACCCGGGTGGGGTCTACGTCCGGCGACCCCGCCGACGCCCAGGCCTCCCGGCCCGCGACCAGCGTCAGCTGCTCCACCCGGTCGCGAGCGCGGCGCTCGGGCACGCTCAGCCCGGCGGCGAAGGAGTCGTCCGCCCGCGCGGCGATGCGCACCGGCAGCGTGCCGGCCCACTCCTCCGTGATCGCGCCGGCGCCGTTCGCGCCGGCCCGCAGGGCCGCCCACGTCTCCTCGACCGTGCCGCCGACGGGCGTGACCGCCCCCGCTCCCGTGACCACCGTTCGTCGCACCCGCATGCACCTCGTCAGTCCGGTTGCCCCCTGCACCCGCACCGTGCGAGACCTTGTTGCGCGCAACTCTGCCCTGCCCGCCCGCGCGTCGCCCATGCAGGTCAGGCCTCGGCGCGGTTCCATGAGGGGACTGAAGGACGGCCAGGCCCGCGCGACGAGGCGAGGGGCACGGACGAACCGTGCGAGAGCACGATCCACGCGAGAGCACGATCCACTGCAGGATCCAGGAGGTCGCGATGAGTCAGACGATCGACCAGGCGGGCGGCGGGGCGGGCGGCACCGCCCCCGAACCGGGCCTCAAGCGGGTGATGGGGCGCAAGCTCCTGCTGCTCTTCATCGTCGGGGACATCCTCGGCACCGGCGTCTACGCCCTCACCGGGCAGGTCGCCGGCGAGGTGGGCGGCGCGGCCTGGGCGCCGTTCCTCATCGCGTTCCTGGTGGCGACCCTCACCGCGTTCTCGTACCTGGAGCTGGTCACCAAGTACCCCCAGGCCGCCGGCGCCGCGCTGTACACGCACAAGGCGTTCGGCATCCACTTCGTCACGTTCATCATCGCGTTCATGGTGATGTGCTCCGGCATCACGTCGGCGTCGACGGCGTCGAACGCGTTCGCGGGCTTCCTCAACGACGGCTTCGGGCTCGGCCTCGAGCCCGGCGGCTCCGGGCTGCTGCTCATCGCGCTCGGGTTCATGACCCTCGTCGCGCTGGTGAACTTCCGCGGCGTCGGCGAGAGCGTCAAGGCGAACGTGGTGCTCACCCTCGTGGAGCTGTCCGGCCTGCTCATGGTCATCTTCGTCGGAATGTGGGGCATGACCCAGGGGCGGGCGGACTTCTCCCGCGTGGTCGTCTTCGAGAGCGCCGACGACAAGAGCGTCTTCCTCGCCGTGACGGCGGCGACGACGCTCGCGTTCTTCGCGATGGTGGGCTTCGAGGACTCCGTGAACATGGCCGAGGAGTGCCGCGACCCCGTGAAGGACTTCCCGCGCACCATGCTCACGGGCCTGTCCATCACGGGGCTCATCTACGTGCTCGTCGCGATCACCGCGGTCGCGCTGGTTCCGGTCGGCGACCTGGCCGACGACTCGAAGGGCTCCGCCCTCACCCAGGTGGTGGCCGCCGGGGCGCCGGGCCTGCCGTTCGACACGATCTTCCCGTTCATCGGCATGTTCGCCGTCGCGAACTCCGCGCTGATCAACATGCTCATGGCGTCCCGCCTGCTGTACGGGCTGGCGCACCAGGGCGTGCTGCCGCGCAGCTTCGGCAGGGTGCACCGCACCCGCAAGACGCCGTGGGTGTCGATCATCGTCACCACGCTCATCTCGTTCGGGCTCATCATCTACGTGGTCCGTGCCAGCGCGACCGAGGCCGGCTCGGACGCGATCAGCCTGCTGGGCGGCACGACGTCGCTGCTGCTGCTCACCGTGTTCGCGGTGGTGAACGTGGCGCTGCTGGTGCTGCGCCGCAAGCCCGTGCAGCACGAGCACTTCCGCACCAAGACGTGGATCGCGCTGCTCGGCGCCGTCACCTGTGCCTTCCTCGCGGGTCCGTGGGCGCGCAACGAGGAGCAGCAGGAGCAGTACGTCATCGCCGGCGGGCTGCTCGCCGTCGGCATCGTGCTGTCGTTCGTCACCTGGCTGTACAACCGCACCGTGCGGCACGAGCCCACCGAGTTCGAGCACGTCGAGGAGCTCGACGAGGACCGGCCGCAGGCGGGCTACCCGAAGCGCTGACGGGCGCGTCCGGCGGTCGGCCGACTCAAGGAGTCACCCGGCCGTCGACGCCGTGCTCGGCCAGCAGGTCGACGAGCGCAGGGATGCCGTCGTCGACCGTCCAGCACACCGCCGCGAGACCGGCCGTGCGGGCGCCCTCGACGTTCGCCGGCCGGTCGTCGACGAACAGGATCGACGCGGGGTCCGCGCCGATCCGGCGTGCCGCCTCGACGAAGAACGCCGGGTCCGGCTTCGCGACGCCCAGGTCGTGGGAGTAGCAACTGACGTCGAACAGGTCGTCGTAGCCGAGCGTCCCGCGCAGGTAGGCCGCCCGGTGGCGGTCCTGGTTGGTGCCCAGGTGGATGCCGTAGCCGTTGCGCCGCAGGGCGTCGACGACCGCGAACGTCTGCGGCGCCGTCTCGACGCGGCACCAGACGTCGGCGAACACCTGCTCGACCGGCGCGGTCACGCCCTGCTCCGTGAGCACCTCGGCCAGCAGGAGCAGCAGGTCGCCCTCGCCTGCGAGCGTGGGCCGCTCGGCCTTCCACGCCCGGTGCACGACGTCGCGTGCACGCTCCCCGGCGTGCGGCTCCATCAGCGCGTACCACCCGCCGGGTACGACCTGCAGCACGTCGTCGGCGTCGAACAGCACGTGCCGGATCGGCGACTCCGCGACGGCGCGCAGCGACCCCGGGCTGGTGGGCGCCTGCACGAGGCCGTCGGGCAGCGGCGTCGGGTCGTGACGGACGTACGGCACGACGCCGACCTGGAGCTCGTCCTCGTACACGCGCGTGCCCGGGTCGGTGCTGCGCACGACGTCGACCGCGACGCCGTGCGCAGCCAGGATCGCGCACAGCCGGTCCACGCCGTCCTGCACGGCAACCGGGAGCGGGGTGCGGAACCATGTCACCGCGCCGACCGTGTTGCCGTCGGCGTAGAAGTCCGGGTTCTGCAGGTGCTCGAGGAACCAGTCGTGGAGGTCGAGATACTCCGCCACCTCCCCGTCGGTGAGCACGCCCGCACGACGGAGATGGTCGACGGCCACGAAGATCCCGACCTCGACACCCAGTCGGCCGCGGTAGGTCGCCTGGACACGGACGAAGGTCTCGGGGGTGCCCTCCGGGGTGCTCACGGACGGATCGTGGCAGGTCGCGGGCGGGCGGCGCACGCGCATTGCGGCAGACGCTCGTCGCCGCGCCCGTGCACCGACCCTCAGGCGTCGCCTCAGGACCAGGGCTCTGGTGCTTCGGCCTCAGGCGGGTCGGCATCAGGGCGCACGGGTGCGCCCGGTCGGGGTGCACTGGGCCTCGGTGTCGAGGGACCGGATCCGTCGGGGCCGGTGGGTTCCGCCGGAGGGTCGTGGTGCTCCCGCCCGGTCGGCGAGGTCCAGGTGAGGGTGCCGTCCGGGCCGAGCACGCCATGCCACGTCGACTGGTGCTTGATCACGTGATGACAAATTAACGTCTTGTCGCATCACTCGCCTGGAGCGCCCCGCAGTCGGTGCGTAGGTGGGGTGAGGACGCCCCGAAGGGACGGGCGAACGGCGCTGCTCAGTCCTCCGCGCCGTCGATGTCGCCGCCGTCCCTGAACTCCTGCGACGCCGCAGCCCAGTCCTCGGGGTGCGAGATCGGCAGCAGCCTGAACTGCTGCTCGTGCGTGCTGTCGTAGGGCGTTGTGGCGTCGTGCTTCATTCGGGTGTGGTCCTTGATCAGCAGCATCTCGACCACCTGAGCCCCGATCTGGAGGTCGTCGGCGATCGACCCTGCGGAGATGTCGGCCGGGGAGACGACGGCCTCGCCCGAGGAGTCCAGGTCGACGTAGAACCCGGCCATCTTCTCCTCGTTGGCCCGCTTCCCGGCCGCCTCCGCCTCGCTCCGCTTCTTCGCGTGGTACGCCTGCCAGCCCTCCCGCGACTCGTCCTCCGGGAGTTCGATGGACCCGTAGTCGCCCCAGAACATCGCGAGTTCCTGGCTGAAGACGAAGGCCTCCATGTACTTCACGGCGTGGCGGCGACCGTCCGACGTGAGCCGCGCGACCTCTCGGGCCTCGTCCGCGCCTGTGCTCCATGAGTGCTCGAAGGTCTCGTAGATCCACAGCGCCTTCCCCAGTTCCTCCTGCGCGAGGACGGTGAGCGAGCGGGCGCGGCCGAACGATCCACGCTCAAGCAGGGCGTCGGCGTCGGCGATGAGCCCGGAGGCGTTGTCCATGAGCGCCTTCCAGAACGCCCGCGCTGTGTTGGGGTGCATCTTCACGGGCCGATTCTCGCCGATGACGAGCCGCCGCTTCGGGAGGTGTGCACCGCGGGGCGGATGAACCGTCGCCGCCGGACGCGGCGCGTGACGAGTGGGGTAGGGGCGGGCATACTCGGGCGATGCCGAACCACCCGGACGCCCAACTCGGACTCGCGATGCTCACTGCTCGGATGAACGGCGACCGGGAGGGGTACATCGCCATCACGGAGGAGATGCCAGAGGGCTACGCGGTCGCGCTGCTTCTTCGCACGGCGGAGATGATGGTCAACATGATCGCGGACCTCACCGAGACTTCCAAGGAGGAGGCCCTCCAGCGGATCGCTGCGGCGCTCGCCGCCGAGATGTAGGCCCGACTCGCCGCCTTGGCCGCAGGACCGCCCGGCCGGGAGCGCCCGTCAGAGAACACCGGGGCCGGGCGGTCCGCGTGGTGTCCCTCCTGGTCGGCCCGCGCCTGCGCGCAGGGGGAGACCCGGCACAGGGAAGGGCACGCTGCGGGTCAGATTCAGGGGCTCAAGGATCTCGTGCGCGACGCAGGTGCCGACGCAGCTGCGGCACGGTGCAGGCCGCGGCGCGGAGCAGCACGGCGGCCTCGACCAGGGCGCGCGCTTCCGTGGTCGGGAGCTCTGCCAGCGTGTCCGCGATCGCGGTGGCGTGGGCCAGCGAGAGGCGGCCTTGCCGGAGCCCGTCGAGGGTGGCGTGCCCCGCCTCTCCGGCGCGCACCGCCAGAGTGTGCGCCGTGTCGACGAGGTGGGCGGCCGCCTGTTCGGTGAGGCGCAGCGCCGTCGCGAGGTCGGCCGTGAAGGCGCGCCGGGCGAGGTCGCGGCGCCGTCCTGCACCGGCGCGGCCCAGCTCCACGTCGTCGTGCACGAGCAGCGCCGACTCGGCGCGCTCTGCGGCGATCCCGGCCCGCGCCACGGCGGCGAGCCTGCGTGCCTCGAGCGCGTCGACCTGCCGCTGGAGCTCCACGACCTCGTCGATGGCCGTCGACACGGTCGCGAGCGACGGCGCCGCCGGGGGCGGGTCGGGGGAGCCGGACACGGTCTCGAACACGTGTTCGAACCTACCGCTCGCGAGGTGCCGCCACAAGGCTGTGGACGACCGCCTGTGGACAACCGTTCTCGCAGGTCAGGCGGTCGCGAGCGCCTGTTCGAAGGCCGCCAGCACGGGCGCGTTGAAGAGGACGAAGCGGACCTCGTCAATCGCGGCCGGGTTGGCGTCGTCCCACGCGCGGACGGCGTCGAGCGCGGCCCGCGCGACGTCCTCGGGCGACCAGCCGTACACGCCGGCGCCGACGGCGGGGAACGCGACGGTCCGGGCGCGGAGGTCGGCCGCGACGTCCAGCGACCGCGTGAAGCAGGAGGCGAGCAGCGCGGGGTCGGTCTGGCCGGCGTGCCGGTTCGGGCCGACCGTGTGGATCACCCACGCGGCGGGCAGGTCGAAGCCGGGCGTCGCGACGGCGTCGCCCACCGGCAGGCCGTCGGGCAGGGTGCTGCGGCGCAGCTCGCGGCACGCCTCCAGCAGGCGCGGGCCCGCGGCGGCGTGGATGGCGCCGTCGACCCCGCCGCCGCCCAGCAGCGACGAGTTCGCGGCGTTGACGATCGCGTCCGTGGCGACGGTCGTGAGGTCGCCGCGTTCGAGGGTGAGCTCCACGGCTCCTCCTGGTGGGTCGGGAACGGGTCCGGCGTCAGGCCGTGCGCAGGGCCTTGTCCTCGTCGGGCATGAGGATCCACAGCACGATGTAGGCGAGCACCTGCGGGCCGGGGATGAGGATCGACGCCACGGAGAGCACGCGGACGAGGCCGCGGCTCCAGCCGAGGTAGTCGGCGAGGCCGGCGCAGACGCCGCCGAGCACGCGGCCGTGCTTCGGGCGGAACAGCTTGCGCCTCGGTGCCGGGGAGGGCTGGACGTAGGGGGTCGAGGTCGGTGTGGTCATGCTTCGACGGTACGAGCGGCGCCGCGCGCTCGGTATCGGGTGGTCCCCCCGTTCGACCCTGAGGAACCCTGACCCGGGCCGGTGCGGGGCAGGAACCGGCCGACGGGGCCGGGGTCGTGGAAGGTGCCCTCGTCAAGCACGACCCGACCGCCGGACACGACCGTCCGCGGCCAGCCAGAGAGCATCATCCCGTCGAAGGGCGAGAAGTCGGTGCCCTGGTGGAGGGCCGCCCCGTCGACGGTCCTGCGCTCCGCGGGGTCGACGAGGACGAGGTCCGCGTCGTAGCCGACGGCGACGACTCCCTTCGTGGACAGGCCGTTGATCCGGGCGGGATCGGTGGCGAAGACCTCGACGAACCGCTCCACCGGCAGGCCCCCGCGCGTGACCAGCGCGGTGAACGCGGCCGGCATCCGCGTCTCGACCCCCGGCAGGCCGTGGGGCATGCGGCGCACGTCGTGGCGGGACCGCTGCTTCTGGGCGAGGTCGTAGCAGGAGTGGTCGGAGGAGACGGTGTCGACCTGCCCGCGCGCGAGCCGGTTCAGGAGGCCGGCGGCCGCCGACGCGGGCCGGATCGGCGGGCAGCACGCGAACTTCTCCGGAGCCGCGGAGGCGTAGACGGACTCGTCGAGCAGGAGGTAGTGCGGGCAGGTCTCGGAGTACACGATCTGGCCCCGGGCGCGCGCCTCCCGGACGGCCTCGACCGCGGCGGGCGTGGTCTGGTGCACGAAGTAGACGGCGGCGCCGGTGTAGGCGGCGACGGCCAGCATCTCGCGCACCGAGGCGTCCTCCGAGATCTCCGGCCGCGAGCGCGGCAGGTCCTCGATGCCGATGCGGCCGTCGGCGGCGCAGGCGGCGGTGCGGTCGACGACGATCGCGTCGTGCTCCGAGTGGACGTAGACGAGCCCGCCGCGGCGGGCCGTCTCCTTCATGACCCGCAGGATCGTGTCCTCGTCGGCCATCGTGGTGCCGCGGTTGGTGGTGTACACCTTCACGGACGGCACGCCCAGGTCGGCCATCTCCTGCAGCTGGGCGGGCACGTCGTCGTCCCACGCCACGACGGCGCCGTGCAGCCCGACGTCGCAGCGGGCGCCGTCGACGAGCCCGAGCTTGTTCCGCAGCGCGGCGAGCGGGCTCTCGCTCGCGTCGGCGGGGATCCCGAAGTCGACGATCGTCGTGGTGCCGCCGTGCAGCGCCGCGGTCGTGGCCGTCTCGTAGGTGTCGAGCGACCTGTACGCCCCGGTCACCTGCTCCACGTGGCAGTGCGCGTCGACCCCTCCCGGGATCACGAGCATGCCGGTGGCGTCGACGGTCCGGACGGCGGGCGGCAGGTCCGTCACCTCCGACGCGTAGATCGCGGTGACGGTGCCGCCCGTGACGCCGATGTGCCCCCGGGTGGTGCCGTCGGCGTTGACGATGGTGGCGTGGGTGATGAGCAGGTCGTGGAGCACAGGTCCTCCTAGGGCCGGTGGCGGCGGTGCCGTGGGCGGGTGGTCAGGGGCGGGGTTCGCGGCGCAGCGCCGCGCGGAGGGCGGGCGAGAGGCCGGCGGTGTCCTTGCGGGGCGGCGGGGCGGCCGAACCGGCGCGGGCGGCGCCGGGGGCGAGGCGGACCAGCGCCTCGGCCTGCGCGACGCCCGCGGAGACGCCGTCGACGACGGGCACGGGGATGCGGTCGGCGACGGCGCGGGCCAGCCCGGCGAGGGGCGCGCCGGCAAGGACGACGACGTCGGCGCCGTCGCGGGAGACGACCTCGTTCGCCAGCCGCACCAGCTCGGGGCCGAAGTCCTCCTGCACGGTGCCGATGCCGCGCAGAGGGTCGCGCAGCGACCGGATCGAGGCGAGCCGGCCGGCGAGGCCGTGGCGCTCCACGCAGTCGCGGTACCAGGCGGTGATCCGCTCCGAGATGGCGATGATCGAGAACCGGGCGCCGAGCAGGGAGGCGGTGGCGAGCGCGGCCTCGGTGATGCCCACGACCGGCACGTCGAGGAGCTCCTTGAGCCCGGGCAGCCCGGGGTCGCCGAACGCGGCGACGACGACGGCGTCGGCGGTGCGCCCGTCGGCCGCGAGCACCTCCGCGACCGCGGCCCCGGCGAGCACGGCCTCGAGCGGTGTCTCGATGTAGGCGACGCCGCTGGCCGCCGTCCGGACGACGACCTCGGTGCCGGGGCTCGCGACGCGGCGGGCCTCGGCGGCGACGAGGTCGGTGACGGGTTCGCTGATGTTGGGGTTGACGACGAGCAGCTGCACGAGGGCTCCGTGGGGTTCGGGGACGGGGTGGGCGACGGGCGGGGTCAGCCGGGGGCCACGAGGTCCTCGACGGCGGCGGCCACCCGGAGGGCGAGGAGGTCGGCGTCGTGCCGGGCCACGACCTGGAACCCCACGGGGGTGGGGCCGTCGACCCCGCAGGGGACGCTGACGGCAGGGTGGCCGGTGAGGTTGAACGGCATCGTGAGCCGGCAGTAGCGGGGCAGGTCCGCCTCCGGTCGCATCCCGGCCAGCGGCACCGCGCCGAGCGCGAGGGTCGGGGAGCACAGGACGTCCAGCTGGGCGTCGTCGAGCGTCGCGTCGACCGCGGCGCGCACCCGCGCGCGGACGGTGCGGGCGCCGGCGGCCTGCTCCGGCGTCACGCGGGCGGCCTCGTCGAGGAAGCGTCGGGTGCCGGGGTGGTACCCGTCCCGCACCGCCGCCGCGACGTCGCGGTGCATGGCGGCCGACTCGAACGCGCCGAGGGTGCCGTGCGCGTCCGCCGCCAGGTCGAGCTCGGGGATCTCGACCGGGACGACCTCCGCGCCCGCGGCTGCCAGCAGTCCGAGGCAGCGGCGCACGGCGGCCTCGATCCCGGGCTCCAGGTCCCGGAACAGGGCGCCGGGGCAGCCGATCCGGAGCCCGCCGACGGTGCGCTCCAGCGTGCCGCCGAGCGGGGTGAGCGCGTCGAGCAGCAGCGCCGACCCGGCGACGTCCCGCGTGATCCAGCCGACGTGGTCGTTCGACGTCGCGCCGGGCAGGAGGCCGTCGGTGCTCACCGCGCCGTGCGTCGGCTTGAGGCCCACCAGGCCCAGCAGCGAGGCGGGCTTACGGACCGAGCCGCCGCCGTCGGTGCCGATCGCAGCGAGGCACGACCCCACGGCCACGGACACGGCGCCCCCCACGGTGGACCCGCCCGCATACAGGTCGGGGCGGTCGGGGCGGCGCGTGGGCGGCTCGCTGGTGCCGTAGCCGAACTCGTGGGTGTGCTGCTTGCCCACGACGACCGCCCCGGCGGCCCGGAGCGCCCGCACGACCGCCGCGTCCCGCGGGGGCCCGGGCGGGGTCCAGGACGCCGACCCGGCCCGCGTGGGCAGGCCGGCCGTCGCGATCAGGTCCTTCACGCCGACCGGGAGACCGTGCAGCGGCCCGCGTGGCCCGGTGGCGGCGTCCGCAGCCCGGGCGGCGGCGCGCGCCGCACCGGGGTCGAGGGCGGCGTAGGCGTGCACGTCGCCCTCGGTGGCGGCGGCGACGTCGAGGACGGCGTCCACCAGCGCGGCGCTGGTCAGCGTGCCGTCGGCGAGGCGCGCGGCGGCGTCGGTGAGGGTGGGGACGGGCGGGGTCACGACGGACACGTCAGCACCGGTGCCCGGTCGGCCCGTCGGCGGGCGCCCAGCCCGCCACGTGCGCCCAGAGGTGCTCGGCCCGCTTCTGGGCGTCGGCGACGACGGTGCGGGCGTCGACGGTGAGCACCTCGTGGTCGCGGACCACGAACCGCCCGCCGACCAGCACGGACCGTACGTCCGAGCCGTGCCCGGCGTAGACCATGGAGGCGACCGGGTCGAGCACGGGAGCCACGTGCGGGCCGTCCAGGTCCACCAGGATCAGGTCCGCGAGCTTGCCCGGCTCGATCGACCCCAGCTCGTGCTCGCGCCCGAGGGCCCGGGCGCCCTGGATCGTCGCCATCTCGAGCGCGTCCATCGCCCTGATCGTGCCGGCGTCGGCCGCCGCGACGCGGTTCACGGCGACGGCGAAGCGCATGGCCTCGATCATGTCGTGGGCCATGTTGTCGGTGCCGAGCCCCACCCGGGCGCCGAGCCTGCGGAGCTCGGGGACCGGTGCGATCCAGCCGCTCTTCGCGTTCACCGCCGGCAGGTGGCACACGGTGGCGCCGGAGTCGGCGAGGAGCTGGGCCTCGCCGTCGCCGAGGAATGCGCAGTGCCCGGCGACCAGGTCCGGGCCGAGCACGCCGACGTCGGCGAGGTGCTCCACCGAGCCCCGCCCGGTGAGCGCGCGGACCTGGTCCACCTCGCCCGCGCTCTGCCCGAGGTGGACGAACATCCCGACGCCGGCCTCGTCGGCCAGCGCCCGGGCGCGGCGCAGCAGGTCGGGCGAGGCGGTGTCCGGGCCGTGCGGCCCGACATGGCACGTGATCCGGCCGTCGTCGTAGCCGTGCCAGTCCTCGATGAGTCGCGCGTTCGCGGCGAGCAGCCGGCGGCCACGCGTCTCGTCGTAGGTGTACTGCCCGTGCCGGACGCTGAACAGGTCGGCGTCGTGCACCCGTTCGCTCACGACGGCACGGATCCCGACCTCGGCCAGCGCCTCGACGTTGCTCTCGGCGTGGATGTAGTTCTCCACGATCGTCGTGGAGCCCATCGCCAGGGCCTGCATCGCCCCGAGCCGCGACATCGTGAGTGTGTCGTCGGGCGACATCATCACGCCCTGGGGGATGTCGCGCCGGTAGATGGGCGCGCCGCCCATGTCGTCGCCGATCCCTCGGGTGACGCCGATCGCGCAGTGCACGTGCAGGTTGACGAAGCCGGGCAGCACCATCTGGCCGCGGGCGTCGACACGCGTCGCGTCGGGGTAGGCGGCCTCGAGGTCCGCCGTCTTCCCGACGGCCAGGACGTGCCGGCCGGAGATCGCGACGGCGCCGTCCTGGTGGATCGTGCGCTGCGGGTCGACGGTGACGACCGTCGCGTGGGTCAGGAGGGTGACTGTGTCCACGGTGTGCTCCTTCGCTCGTGGGGTGGTGTGGTCAGGCGGGTCGCGAGGTGGCGGTCGGGTAGCGGTCGAGCCACCAGCGGGCGACGTCGAGCCGTCGGGTGAACCAGACCCCCTCGTGGTCGAGCAGGTGGTCGAGCAGCTCCCGCAGCACGTGCGCCCGGGCGGGCTGCCCCATGAGCCGCGCGTGCAGCCCGATGCTCATGAGCTTCGGCCGCGTGGCGCCCTCCTCCCAGAGGAGGTCGAACGCCCGCCGCCCGTAGTCCAGGAACGAGTCCGGGCTGGAGTACGACTGGCCCGGGAGGAACAGGCCGTCGTTGAGGGTGAACGAGTACGGCACCACGAGGTGGTCGCGTCCGTGGACCGGCGTGTAGAACGGCACGTCGTCGGCGAACGAGTCGCTGTCGTAGAGGAACCCGCCCTCCTCGACGAGCAGCTCGCGCGTGTTGACCGACGCGGGCTGCCGGCTGTACCAGCCGCGTGGCCGCTCCCCGCAGGTGGCCTCGATCGACTCGACCGCCATGTGCAGGCGCTCGCGCTCGACGTCCCGCTCCAGGACGCTGACGTTCTCCCAGCGGTACCCGTGGCAGCACACGTCGTGGCCACGTTCCGCGATCCAGGCGCCCACCTCGGGGTTGAGCTCGAGCGCCTCGGCGCAGCCCTGGATCGTGGCGGGCAGCCCGCGCTCGTCGAGGATCCGCTGAAGCCGCCAGATTCCGGCGCGGGAGCCGTACTCGAAGATCGACTCGTTGCCGAGGTCGCGCACGGGCAGCGGCGGGTAGTCGAACTCCTGGGGCACCTCGTTGCGCCCGTCGACCGGGTAGGAGAGCTCGCTGCCCTCCTCGTAGTTGATGACCAGGCAGACGGCGACGCGCGCGCCGCCGGGCCACTCGATCGCGGCACCCTCGCGGCCGTAGCCGACCAGGTCGCGGGCGGTGTTCGTGGCCGTCGTCATGCGTGCTTCCTCTCTCGGGCCGGGTCGGCCCAGGGCAAGGACGCCGCGCGGAGCTCGCGGCACTCGTCGGCGAGGGGGCCCTCGCGGACCTCGACGCGCGGGCCGCCGTCGGCGACCTGCGCGGCGAGCCCGGCGGGCGTGTACCCGCCCCAGGCGCGGTCGCCGGCCCGGCGCGTGCCGCCGACGACGACCGCGCCGACGCCGTGCACCAGGCACGCGCCCAGGCACATCGGGCAGGGCTCGAAGGTGGTGTAGAGGACGGCGTCCCCGGGCGGCAGGCCGGTGGCCTCGAGGGCACGCAGCACCACCACCTCGGCGTGCGCGGACGGGTCGCCGCTCGTGATCACCTCGTTGCCGCCGGCGGCCACGACGTCCCCGTCGACGACGGCCACGGCGCCGACCGCGAGGTCCCCGCGGTCCCCCGCCCGCCGGGCCTGGGCGAGGGCGGCACGCAGGAACCGCTCGTCGTCGCGACCGGTGGGAACGGTGGGAACGGTCACCGGCCCACCTCCCGCAGGTCGGTCGAGGCCGTCTCCTTCGCGAGGAGCACGCAGACGACCAGGACCAGCAGCGTCGCGGCGAGGTAGATCGCGACGGGCACCCAGGAGTCGAAGCGGGCGATCATCGCGGTCGTGATGATCGGGGCGACCGCGCCGCCGAACACGCCGGCGCTCTGGAAGCCGAGCCCCGCCCCGGTGTAGCGGACCTTCGTCGGGAACAGCTCGGGGACGTAGGCGGCGAGCGGGCCCCACATGGCGGCGATGAAGAAGTTGCCGACCACCGGCGCGAGGACGATCAGCGCCGTGTTCCCGGAACCGAGCAGCGGGAAGTACGCGAACGCCCACACGATCGACCCGACCGCGCCCAGCAGGAGGACAGGGCGGCGGCCGAGCCGGTCGCACAGCCGGCCCCAGAAGAGGATCGACAGCGCCTGGCTCGCCGCGCCCGCGAGCACGGCGTTGAGGAGCAGCTGCCGGGGCAGGTCGAGCTGGGTGGTGCCGTAGACGAGGATGAAGACGTTGACGACGTAGAACGCGACGTCGCTGCCCACGCGGGAGCCGATGGCGATGAGCAGCGGGCGCCAGTGCTCGGTGAGCACGGTGCGCAGCGGCGTCTTCTCGTCCTTGTCGGACGCCTCCTCCTCGAACAACGGGGATTCCTGCACCTGGGAGCGGATCCACAGGCCGACGGCCACGAGCAGCGTGCTGAGCAGGAACGGCACGCGCCAGCCCCAGGCGAAGAACGCGTCCTCGGAGACGAGGTAGGTGGTCACGGAGAACACCGCGTTGGCGATGAGCAGGCCGAGCGGGCTCGCGATCTGCACCAGCGACCCGAGGAAGCCGCGCTTGCCCGAGCTGCTGTACTCGCCGACCATCAGCGCCGCGCCGCCCCACTCGCCGCCGAGGCCGACGCCCTGCACGAAGCGCAGGATCGTGAGCAGGAGCGGGGCAAGGATGCCGACGGTGTGGTACGTCGGCAGCACGCCGATGAGGCCGGTCGCGGTGCCCATGAGCACGAGCGTGACGATGAGGACGTTCTTGCGGCCGTACCGGTCACCGAAGTGGCCGAAGATCGCGGCGCCCAGCGGCCGGGTGACGAAGGCGACGGCGTACGTGACGAGCGAGAGCATCGTCGCGGTCAGGCGGTCGCCCTCGGGGAAGAAGAGCTGGGGGAAGACGAGTGCTGCGGCCGAGCCGTAGATGAAGTGGTCGTACCACTCCAGCGTGGTGCCGACGGCGCTGGCGCCGACGACGCGTCGAAGGGTCTTCTTGTCGGTCCGGACGTCGGTGACGTCGGTGGACGGAAGTGCGTTCATGCGAGTCTCTCCAACCGGGTGTTCGGATGCCTCGGTGCGGGGTGACCTCGTCGTCGAGGTGGCACGGGAGCGACGGGCGGCCGTCTGCCCGCGGCGTTGCGGGCGTCGTGCGGATCTACCGGTCACGGGTCGCGGCGGTTTCCGTCCGCCGGGACCCGTGCATGAAGTTGTGCGGCGATCGTGGCAACTCGGGATCCCATCTGTCAAGAGTTTGGGAGCCCAAGTTACGGCGATGTGTCGTCGGGGTTCCCGGGGTGTGTCCCCGGTGGTCTCAGCGGTGCGTCAGGACTTCTCGGCGTCGTCGCCGAAGAGGTACGCCATGGTTCGCGCGCGATAAGCCGTGACGTGGTCGCGGGCGAGCTCCGCCGCGCGCTCGGGGTCGCCCGCCGTCATCGCCTCGTAGAGGGCGGCATGCTCCTGGTTGACCAGATCCAGGTCGAGGATCTGACGGAACAGCCAGTGCAGCCGGCCGAGCAGGGGCTGGAGGATGTCCTGCAACAGCTCGTTGCCGGCCAGCGCGATGATCTCGTCGTGGAAGCGGGCGTTGGCCGCGTGCGCGGCGTCGTCGTCGCCGTCGGCGATGGCCCGGGACGCCGCCTCGACGATCTCGCCGAGCCCGTGCGGCTCCCCGGCGGCGATCCGCACCGTGGCCTCGCGGACGGCGAGGACCTCCAGCGCCTCGCGGATGCCGAACAGCTCCGAGACCTGCTTCTCGCCCAGCCCGCTGACCACGAGACCGCGCGACGGCAGGCTCTCGACCAGCCCCTCGCGCGCCAGCATGCGCAGCGCCTCGCGCACCGGGTGGCGCGACGCGGAGAACCGTTCAGCGAGGTCGCGCTCCACCAGGCGATCCCCCGGCTGCAGCCGACCGTCGAAGATCTCGGTGCGGAGCGCGTCCCCCACGATGTCGCGCAGCGGCTTGCTGTTGCGGTACAGACGGCTCGAAGCCTGCCTTGCCAACTGTCGCCGCCCCTCGTCCGACCATCCGTGTCGGGAGTCAGGCTAGCGTTCGGACTTCGTGCCGTACGCCTGGAGGAACCGCGTTGTCGCAGACAAGCCGCCCGCTCGTGCTCCTGGTGAACCCCAACAGCAACGCGTCGACGACGGCGCTCATGGTCGACGTCGCCCGGACCACCCTCGATCCCGTCGGCCTGGAGGTCCGCGGCGTGACCGCCGCGTCCGGGCCTGCCATGATCGTCGGCGCTACCGACCTGGAGCGTTCGGCCGGCGAGGTCCTGGACGCGGCCCGCCGCGGGCTGGCGGACGACGAAGGCCGCGTCGTCGCGATCGTGGTCGCCGCGTTCGGTGACCCCGGTCGGGAGGCGCTCGCGGCGGCCGTCGACGTCCCCGTCGTCGGCATCGGGCAGTCCTCCCTCATGGCTGCCGCGGCGGGGGGCCGTCGCTTCGGGATGGCGACCACCACCCCGGGCCTGGTGGGCTCGCTGGAGGCCATGGTGCGCCGGCACGACGTCGCGGCGGGGTTCGCCGGCATCCGGCTGACGCGGACCGGTCCGACCGCCCTCGCCGAGCGACCCGAGCTCCAGGACCTGGAGCTCGAGCAGGCGGCCCGGGCGTGCTTCGAGGAGGACGGCGCGGAGGCCGTCATCATCGCGGGCGGCCCGCTCAGCGGCGCGGCGCGGCGTATCGCCGCGAGCGGGATCGGGACCGTGGTCGAGCCGGTGCCGGCGGCGATGCGGCGCGTGCTCGACCTCCGGTGAGCTCCTGGCGTCAGCCGTCGACGGCGGCCGCGACGCGCCGCTGGGACGCCCGGGCGAACTGGGGCCAGCGGTCCCAGTAGTACGGCAGGGCGATGATGCCCTGCACCAGCACCCACCCGCGCCCGCGCTCCCAGGCGCCGTCGTCCAGGTCGCCGCCGGGACCGGCGCCGGCCGCCTCGCGGAACGCGTCACGGTCGCGGCCGGCGAACAGCCACCACGCGGGCGGCAGGTCCGCCGCCGGGTCGCCGACCCCGAGCGCGCCCCAGTCGATGACGGCGGTGAGGCGGCCGCCCTCGGTGACCAGGTTGCCGGGCATGAGGTCGCCGTGCAGCCACGCGCCGGGCACGGGGGCGGACGCGGCCTCCAGCGCGCGGTCCCACGCCTTGAGCACCGCAGGACCGTCGACGCGGTCGCCGGCCTCGGCGGTGGCGCGGCGGACGTCGTCGTCCAGGCGGGCGAGCGGGACGCCGCGGCCGGTGCCCTCCTTGACGGGCCCGTCCGTGGGGTCGACGGCGCGCAGCGCGGTGACGAAGGCGCCGAGGTCGACGGCGGCGCGGGCGGGGTCTAGGTTCGGGACGGCGTCCGGGTCGAGCGGGTCGGACGCGGCCGTGCCGGGCACCCACGGCACCACGGACCAGTGGAACGGGTACGCGTCGTCGGGCTCGCCGACGGCGAGCGGCGCCGGCACCGTCAGCGGGACGTGGGGGGCGATCCGCGGCAGCCACCGGGCGTCGGCGAGCGCGTGCTCCCCGGACCATCCCACCTTCGGCATCCGCGCCACGAGCTCGTCACCGAGGCGGAACAGCAGGTGGTCGGTGCCGGACTCCCGTACCGGCGTCACCGGCAGCGCGGCCCACCGCGGGTGCTGCGCCGCGACCAGGCGGCGCACGTCGTCGGCGGTGACGGGGACCTCGTCGTCGTGCAGCGGCATGGGCCGACCGTAGGCGCGCGTCACCCGCCGCAGCCAGGTGATACTCGGGGCATGCGACGGACGAGGGCGGTGCTCACACCTGTGCTGGCGGGCGCGCTGGCGCTCGCGGCGACGTCGTCCTGCACGTCCGGGCCGGCGGCCTCGTCGTCGCCCGCGACCTCCGGCACGGCGCCGGAGGTCGCGCTGCCGCCGACGAGCGGCACCTTCGACTACCAGCTCGGCGGCGCGTACGACGAGGTGGAGGCCGGGGACGGGCCGACGGCGATCGATTTCGTCGTCCGTGACGCGACGGCCGACCCGCTGCCCGGGGCGTACTCCGTCTGCTACGTCAACGGCTTCCAGACGCAGCCCGGCGAGGACGACCTGTGGGCCGGCCACGAGGACCTGCTGCTGCACGACGCCGACGGCGAGCTCGTCGTCGACCCGGACTGGCCGGACGAGCACGTGCTGGACCCGTCGACGGCCGAGCAGCGCGCGGGGATCCTCGAGGTGCTGGGGCCGGTGGTGACGGGGTGCGCGGAGGCCGGCTTCGACGCCGTCGAGCTCGACAACCTCGACACGTGGACGCGGTTCGACGAGATCGACGAGGCGGGGGCGCACGCGTTGGCCCGCGCGTACGTCGACCTCGCGCACGGCGCCGGGCTCGCGGTCGCGCAGAAGAACGCCGCCGAGATCGCCCGGACCGCCAAGGAGGACCTCGGCTTCGACCTCGCCGTCACCGAGGAGTGCGCCGCGTGGGACGAGTGCGCCGCGTACACCGACGTCTACGGCGACCACGTGCTGCAGGTCGAGTACCCCGACGCCCTCGACGAGGCCGGCCTGACCTTCGACGACGTCTGCGCGCGGGACGACCGCGCGCCGCTGACGATCCTGCGCGACCGGGACCTCGTCGCCGCCGGCGAGGACGGCTACCTGTACGACGCCTGCTGACGTCGTCGCGCGGCCTCAGCCCTGCGCGAGGTGGGCGACGAGCTTGCGCGTGACGCGGTCGAGGTCGGCGCGGTCGCGGCTGGTGAGCGGGGCGACGGCCTCGGCCTGTCCGGCGGCGTGCTTCGTGACGGCCTCGTCCACCAGGCGCCTGCCCTCGGGGGTGAGCTCGACGTCGAGGCTGCGCCGGTCGTGGGCGCTCGGCACGCGCACGATCCAGCCGCGCTTCTCCAGCCGGTCGAGGCGGCCCGTCATCGTGCCCGTGGTCATGAGGAGCGCCCGGGCGAGGCTGGTGGGGGACAGGCGGTACGGCTCGCCCGCGCGGCGCAGGGCGAACATGACGTCCCCGTCGCCGCGGTTCACGCCGTAGCCCGCCGCGACGCTCTCGGTCCGGGCGTCCACGAGCGCCGCCGCGCGGGTCAGCCGCGCGAGGAGCGCCATCGTGTCGCGGTCGATGTCGGGGCGCTGGTCGGCCCACTGCTGGACCAGGGCGTCGATGCGGTCGTTGTCGTCCACCCGGCCACTTTAGCTTGCGCGCGAGTTACTTGGGGTCTAGCTTCGTTCCAAGTCACTCGTGCGCAAGTAACTTGAGGAGGAGCAATGACGACGACGCTGACGCTCAACGGGTCCGAGTCCCTGGTGGTGCTCGACTCCGCCGCCGACCGCTTCGAGGTCGAGGCCACCTACGAGCCCCGGGGCGAGCGACCCCCGAAGCACGTGCACCCGCACCACGACGAGGAGTTCACGGTGCTCTCCGGCAGCATCCGTGTGGGGTTCGCCGACGACGAGCGCGACTACGCCGCGGGTGAGGCGTTCGTCGTCCCGCGCGGCACCGCCCACCACATGTGGAACCCGGGGGACGAGCCGGCCGTGCTGCGCTGGCTCAGCACCCCGGCCGGCCGCGTCGAGGAGTTCTTCACCGCCATGGACCGGCTGCAGCGCGAGGGCCGGGCCGGCCTGGTCCCGCTCGCCGGCGTGCTGCACGCCTATCGCGACGTCATGCGGCCCACGTCGGCCGTCACCCGCGCCGCCGTCCGCGTGCTCGGTCCGTTCTCCCGGGGCGGGCGCGCCTGATGCGCCGGCACCTGGCCACCGGCCTCACCGTGCTGCTCGCCCTCGGCATCGGCTACGTCGGCATCAGCTACCTGTTCTTCCCCGCGGCCACGGCGCCGCAGTTCGGCATGGCCGTCTGGCCGGAGGGCGACGCCGCGTCTTTCCTCGCCACCAAGGGCGCCCGCGACCTCGCGTCCGGGCTCGTCCCGCTCGCGCTCCTGCTCACGGGCCAGCGCCGCGCGCTCGGGTGGGTGCTCACCCTCTGGGCCGTGGTCCCGCTGGCCGACGCCGTCCTCATCCTGTCGACCGGCGGGTCCGTCGTCACCGCGCTGGCCGTGCACGGGCTGACCGCCCTCGCGCTGGTCGTCACCGGCGTGCTGCTGCCGACGGAGAAGCCGGCGGGGACCCGCGACCCCATCCCGGCCGTCTCGCTCCAGAGCTCTTCCAGCAGCCGTTGACCTGGCGCTATGCTCCCGCTCGGCGAGCGTGCGGCATCGCCCTCGGACGTCGCCGTCCGGGTGTTCCGTCGGGAGCTGGGAGCACGATGCAGCAGCGGGGCGTGGCGCGCGGGCGCCTGACGAGAGCGGCTCGGCGGCTACGACTGGTGTGGGTCGGCGCGGCCGCGCTGGCGGTCGTGACGGCCGGGCTCGGGCCAGCGACGGCAGCGACGCCCGCAGGGTTGCCGCCTGCGCCGACGGTGCTGGCGGTGAACGGCGAGGTGTGCCGTTCCGAGCCGTTGGTCACGACGTTCGAGGGCGAGGCCGACGACACGGTCCTCCTCGAGTTCGCGTTCGCCGACGCCCAGGTGACGACCGCACGCGTCGAGGTGCTCGAGCAGGACGGCGACGTCCGGATGGACGCGACGCAGGTCGAGGTGCGCGACCGTCGGGGTCGCGTGAGTCTCGTCCGCGGTACGCACGGGATCGTGGAGGGCGAGCGGTACACGTACCGGGTGCGCGGCGTGTCGGCCGAGGGGCTCTCCGAGGAAGCGCTCGACTGCGCCTTCGAGCTGCACGGCGGCCCGCACTGGCCGGAGGCCCTCCCGGTGCTCGGCAAGCCCGGGGTGTACACCTCCGCGAACAGCGGAGGCGTCGGCGCCCCCGGGGCGTTCGTGGCGGTCCCGAAGGTGCGAGGTGACGCCGTCGCGTTCGAGTACGGCTTCACCGACGCGGACGGCACCCAGCCCACCGAGCTGACGCAGATCGAGGCGAGCGAGGACGGGACCGCCGAGATCCCCGTCGTCCCGTCGACGCCCGGGACCCATTTCCTCGTGGTGGCGGGCATCGACGCCGACGGGGTGCGGGGGGCCTGGGAGACGCGGAGGTTCAAGGTCGCCGCAGGCAGCGCGGTCAGACCCGCACCGGCTGTCACCCTCAACGTGGGGAACGACACCGCGCCGGATGACGGACGCGTCCCAGTCAACGTCAGGCTCTCCGCCGACCTCAGGGGCAGGGACGGCCAATCGTTCCCGATGGGCGAGGCCATCGTCCGCTCGTCGACGGGGGCGGAGCTCGGGCGCACCACCTTCGACTCGATGTCGGAGCCGGTGCTGGTCGACGAGGCGGCCCTCGGGACGGGGTTCCGCGACCTGCAGGTGGAGTACCGGCAGTTCACCGGGGCCGCGCCCGTCGTCACGACGGCGCGGGTGTGCGCCGGCTCGTGCCCCTTCAGCGGCGGCAAGGTCTCCGTCGGCTCGGACAGCGGCAAGGTCAGCGTGACCACCGACCTGACGGCCCGGGTGTCAGGGTTCTCGCCCGCTCCGGCGTCCTACACCTACCAGTGGCTGCGCGACGGCAAGGCGATCAAGGGCGCGACGACGAAGGACTACTTCGGTGTCCCGACCGATCAGGGCCATCGGCTCTTGGTGAGGGTGACCGCGCACGGCCCGCGCATGACGCCGCGCTCCGTGACGTCGTCGTCCGTCCTGGTGGGCGACCGCGACGAGATGCACGTCGACTACGGCGTGAAGTTCACGAGGTTCGACTGGGAGCACCGGTTCACCTACCGGACCACCCGCGACGGCGACACGGCGGGCTGGCCCGGCAGCGGGTACACCGTCGAGATGCTGTCGGCGACGCCGGGATCCCGGGCCTACGCCACGAGCTTTGGCCCCAGCGAATACTCCGCGATGTGGTTCGAGATCAGCGGCTACGTCCAGGGGCAGGGGTGGTCGGGGCAGAAGATCCAGAAGACCGACAACGTGCCCTACGTCGGGAGCATCGGTGGGAAGCGCCGGCTCGAGGCGATCCGCATCGACACGGCCGGGCCGGTCTCGCCGTACTACGACGTCTTCTACCGCGTCTACGTGCCGGGGCGCGGCTGGCTGGGCTGGGCGACGAACGGCGGCACGTCGGGCACGATCGGCTACGGCAGCCGCATCGAGGCGGTGCAGATCAAGGTGCTGCGCCACGGGACGACGCCCACGGCGTCCGGGACGGGCAACGCGCCCTACTACTCGCGGTCGACGCAGAAGCAGGTGCACGTCGAGGCGTTCATGCACCCGAGCAACGTGTGGCGCGTGCCCATGGGCGGGGGCTCGACGGCGGGTCGCGCCGACAGCGTCAGCGCGCCCCAGCGGCTCAACGCCGTGCGGGTGGACCTCGACGGCCGGTACTCCGGCAGCGTGCAGGTCTCCGCCAAGGTCAAGGGCGACGGATGGCGGCCGTACGTCGGCAACGACCGCACGGCCGGGTCGACCGGCTACGGCTCGCCGACCTCGGCCTACCGCATGCGCCTCACGGGGAGCATGGCGGACCACTACCGCCTCTACTACCGCACGTACGTCCAGGGCGTCGGCTGGCTGGGCTGGGCGCACGACGGCGCGGCGTCCGGCACGTCGTCGTACACCGCGCGGCCGACGGCGGTGCAGGTGCTCCTGGTGCCGAAGGGCGAGGCCGCGCCGCGCAGCGGGTACGGGAGGGCCGCCTACCGCAGCTGACGCGGCGTCGGGGCCGGGTCACCAGCCGTTCGGGCTGAGCACCTTGCGGATGCGCTTCTCGCTGACGGCGCCGTCGGTGCCGAGCTGCTGGGCGAACAGCGAGACGCGCAGCTCCTCGATCAGCCAGCGCACGTCGGCCAGCTCCGCCGCCCGGACCGGGTCGGCGGGGCCGGCGGCGTACGCGGCACGGGCCTTGTCGTAGGCCTCCGTGACGTCGTGCACGCGCCAGGCGAGCTCGGCGTCGCGCGCCGGGTTGGTCTGCGCCTTCTCCAGCCGGTACGACGCCGCGCGCAGGTAGCGCACCAGGTGCGGCACGCGGCGCGGGGGCGTCTGGGCGATGAAGCCGTCGTGCACCAGCCCGGCCACGTGCTCGCGGATGTCCTGCAGCGTGTTGAGCAGGGCGAGCGACGACGACGAGCGCACCTCGCCCTCGACGGTCCGCCAGGCGGTGAGCGCGGCGACGACGTGCCCGACGACCCGGTGCACCTCGTCCTCCAGGTGCCGGCGCACGAACGCGCGCGCCTCGGCGTACGCGTCCGCGTCACGGACCTGCGCCGCCACGGGGCCACCGGTGGGTGTGCCGGGGGCCTTCTCCGCGTCGGGGCTGGTCAGCGCGGTGACGGCGGCGAGCCGGAGGTCGGCGACCAGCGACTCCGTGTTCCGGTACGGCGCCGCGGCCAGCGTCAGCGACTGCGACGACGACCAGCGTGACGTGACGCGCCCCGTCTGCAGGGCGGTCTCGGCCAGCAGCAGGCGCCGGACGCCGCGCGCGTGGGCGGCGTCGCGCCCCGAGGCGTCGGCGAGCACGCGCAGCGCGACGGACGGCTTGCGCCGCGCATCCTCCTCCTCGACCAGGGCGGGGTAGCCGCGCACGACGACGCCGCCCCCGAGGTCCGTCGACACCGCGTCGGGCAGGCGCCCGTCGGGCAGGCCCTCCGGCCACGTCGTCAGGTCCGTCTGCTCGGGGACGACGGAGCTCGCGCCTGGCGCGGAGGACGACGCGCCGGGCTGGGGCGCGGGGCGTCCCGGCGTCGGCGCGGGGGTCGGCGAGGCGGGGCTGCCCGCCGAGCGCCGGGCCTCCTCGAGCGCCAGCCCGACGGCGCCCTTCACGGCCGCGCGGACGGCCGCCTCGGCCTGCGCCGCGAGGCGCTTCTGCAGCGACAGCAGGTCCTTGGACTCGTCGAGCGGAGCCGGGGCGGGACGCCGCCCCTGTCCCTTGCCGCGTCCCTTGCCCTTCGCGGCGCCCCTCGACGGCGCGGGGGCGGCGTCCTCGACCCGGAACGTCATGCGCAGGTGGGCGGGCAGCCGCTCGACGCGCTCGGCGTCCCACACCTCGTCGGGGATGACGACGTCCCGCAGCGCGCGGACGGCGCGCGAGAACGCGACGTGGAACGGCTCGGCCATGTCGCCCGCGCGGGTCATGTCCTCCCACGCCGGCGTGTTCTCCCGCAGCCAGCCGGCGACGGCGCGGCCGACGTCCGGCGCGGGCACGAGCTGCACGCGCACGGCCTTGGGCAGCGACTTGATGGTCGCGACGCACAGCTCGTCGAGCAGGCCCGGCACCATCCAGTCGAAGCCCTCGGGGGCCACCCGGTTGAGGATCGACAGCGGGATGTGCACGGTGACGCCGTCGGCCGCCGCGCCGGGCTGGAACTGGTAGGTCAGGGGCAGCGTGACCTCGCCCTGCGTCCAGGTCTCCGGGAACTCGGACGTGTCCACGGCGCCCGAGTCGACGAGCTGGTCGAGCGTGAAGGTCAGCAGGTCCGGCGTCTCGCGCTGCGCCGTCCTCCACCAGCGGTCGAAGTGGGCGGCGCTGACGACGTCGTCGGGCACGCGCTCGTCGTAGAAGGCGAACAGGTCGTCCTCGGACGCGACGAGCCCGCGCTGCCGCGAGCGCGCCTCGAGCTCCTCCGCCTCGGCGAGGAGGCGCCGGTTCTCCGCGAAGAACTTGTGGTGCGTGGTCCACTGCCCCTCGACGAGCGCGTGCCGCACGAACATCTCGCGCGCCGCCTCCGGGTCCACCTTGGCGAAGAGCACGGGCCGGTCGGCGACGATCGGCACGCCGTACAGCAGCACCTTCTCCGTGGCCATGGCCGCGCCCTGCTTGGTGGACCAGTGCGGGTCGGAGTACGTGCGCTTGGCGAGCGGGCCCGCGAGCTCCTCGGCCCACTCCGGCTTGATGCGGGCGACGTCGCGCGCCCACAGGCGCGACGTCTCCACGAGCTCGCCGGCCATGATCCACTCCGGCGGCTTCTTGCTCAGCGGCGAGCCGGGGAAGATCGCGAACCGGGCGCCGCGCGCGCCGACGTACTCGTTGCGGGCGCGCTTCGCGGCCTGCCGCAGCGCGCGGGCGCGGGCCTCGCCGCGCAGGTGCGCCACCGACGACGCCTTGATCTCGCCCGTGTCCTGCATGCCGATCTGGCTGAGCAGCCCGGCCAGCAGCGACCGGTGGATGGTGTCGTCGTCCCAGGTGAGGCGATGGTCCACCTCGACCGCCTCGTCCTCGACCGAGGACGCAGCGCGGGGCTTGAACGACATGTCGATGCCGAGCGGCTTGGCCATCTCGCGCAGCTGCGCGACGACGTCCTGCCACTCGCGGATGCGCAGGAAGTTGAGGAACTCGGCCTTGCACATCCGGCGGAACGCGGACGAGCCCATCTCGTGCTGCTGGCCGCGCACGTACTCCCACAGGTTCAGGGCCGTGAGGAAGTCGGACGTCTGGTCGGTGAACCGGGCGTGCAGCTGGTCGGCCTGCGCGCGCGACTCCGTGGGCCGCTCGCGCGGGTCCTGGATGGACAGCAGCGCCGCGACGATCGCCACCTCGCGCGCGACGCCGCGCTTCGAGCCCTCGATGATCATGCGCGCCAGGCGCGGGTCCATCGGGAGCTGCGCGAGCGTGCGGCCGACGTCGGTGAGGCGCGTCGCGCCGTCCGTCGTCTCCAGCGCGCCGAGCTCGGACAGCAGCTGCACGCCGTCGCGCACGGCCCGCGTGTCCGGGAGCTCGACGAACGGGAACTTCGCCACGTCGTCGGACGTCGTGACGACGCCGACCGAGATCATCTGCAGCAGCACGGACGCGAGCGACGTGCGCAGGATCTCCGGCTCGGTGAACTCCGGCCGGTTCTCGAAGTCGTCCTGCGAGTAGAGGCGGATCGCGACGCCGTCGGCCACGCGGCCCGAGCGCCCGGACCGCTGGTTCGCCGACGCCTGGCTGATCGGCTCGATCGGCAGCCGCTGCACCTTGGTCGCCTTGGAGTAGCGCGAGATGCGCGCCGTGCCCGGGTCGACGACGTAGTGGATGCCCGGCACCGTCAGCGACGTCTCCGCGACGTTCGTCGACAGCACGATCCGCCGGCCCGGGTGCGACTGGAACACCCGGTGCTGCTCCGCCGCCGACAGCCGCGAGTACAGCGGCAGGATCTCGACGTGGTCGGGGCGCTTGGCGTCCCGGACGCGGCCCTTGAGGTGGCCCTCGAGCGCGTCCGCGGCGTCGTGGATCTCCCGCTCGCCGGACAGGAACACGAGGATGTCGCCGGGGCCCTCGCGCATCAGCTCGTCGCAGGCCTCGACGATGCCCGTGACCAGGTCCTTCTCCTCGCCCTTCTTCTTGGCGGGGGAGTCGGGGTCGGTGTCCGGGGACAGGGGCCGCCAGCGGATCTCGACCGGGTACGTGCGGCCGGTGACCTCGACGACGGGCGCGGCGTCCGGCAGCACGTCGACGACGGCCTCGGGTGCCCCGCCGACCTCGGCGAGGTGCGACGGGGAGAAGTGGGCGGCGAAGCGCTCCGAGTCGATCGTCGCGGACGTGATGACGAGCTTGAGGTCCGGCCGCCGCGGCAGCAGCCGCGAGAGATAGCCGAGCAGGAAGTCGATGTTCAGCGACCGCTCGTGCGCCTCGTCGATGACGATCGTGTCGTACGCGAGCAGGTCCGGGTCCCGCTGGATCTGGGCCAGCAGGATGCCGTCGGTCATCACCTTGACCAGCGTGTCGTCGCTGGACTCGTCGGTGAACCGCACCTGGTAGCCGACGACGCCGCCCAGCGGGGTGGCCAGCTCCTCCGCGACGCGCTCGGCGACGCTGCGCGCCGCGATCCGGCGCGGCTGCGTGTGCCCGATCTGGCCCTTCCGGCCGCGGCCGAGCTCGAGCAGGATCTTCGGGAGCTGCGTCGTCTTGCCGGACCCCGTCTCGCCCGCGACGACGACGACCTGGTGGTCGCGGATCGCGGCGGCGATGTCCTCCCGCCGCGCCGAGACCGGCAGCTGCTCGGGGTAGACGATCGGCGGCACCTCGACGGCGGCGCGCAGCGCGGCGGCCTTCTCGAGCTGCTCGCGGCTCACCCGGCGCGGGCCGGTGCGCTGCGGGCCGCGCCGGTTCCCGGCGTTCCCGCGGCCCTGCCCCGGCTTCCGACCACGGCCGCGACCCCGACCGTGCTCCCGGTCCTGGGGACGACGCGCACCGCCGTCGTCCGACGACGACTGCGGTGCGGGGCTGGGCTCGGTGCTCACGACGTCCCATTCTCTCAAGCGCCGCAAGGTGATTCGTGCCCCGCTACGCGGCGGCCGCCACCCCGGCCGCCGGGCCCGTGGCCGCGCCGTCGTCGGACCGGGCCAGGTGGCGGCGCAGCGCGACGAACGCGACCGCGACGACGACCACCAGCACCACGGTGAGGTACACGCTCGCCTCCGTGCCGAACTCGCCGCCCGTGAGGGCCGCGCTCGACCCGTCCGCGGGGGCGAGCCGCACGAGGGTGTTGTCCCGGCCCTCACCGCTCACCGCGATGCCGAGCACGTTGCCCTGCACCATGTTCCAGCCCGCGTGGATCCCCATCGCCGTCCACAGGGTGCCCTGCCGCAGCACGAGCAGGCTCACGAAGATGCCGAACAGCGTGATGTTGAGCTTGGCCAGGAGGTTGCCGCCGGGGTGGATGAACGCGAACAGCGCCGCGAGGAACACGACGGCCAGCCAGGCGGGCCACGAGTACAGGTGCCGCTGCAGCAGGAAGCCGCGGAACACGATCTCCTCGCTGCTGCCCTGGATCAGCCAGATCGGCAGGGTGGCCAGCACCAGGCCGAGCGCGGCGGTGCCGTCCAGGGTGCCCGGCCCGCCCTCGGTCACGACCAGCTGCCCGGACAGGATCGACGGCAGCGCACCGAGCGTGACGAGCACCCCGCCGAGCACGAGACCCACCAGTATGCGGGCCCACCACCGGCGGTCGCGCAGGCCGAGCGACCCCGCCGGGCGCCGTTCGTAGAGCACCACCCACAGCAGCACGATGACGATGGGCCACAGGTCGGTGACGCCCTCGATCACCTGCGACGCGAAGCTGGACAGGTCGGTGCTGTGGCCGGTCGCGAGCCGGATTCCGGCGCCGATCAGCACCTGCACCACCAGCACGGCGAGCAGGATGCCGACGACGTACGTCAGCCAGATCGGTGTGCGGCGTCGCCCCTCGTCGATCGCGCGGACGAACGGCAGGTCACGGACGCGCACGGTCGGCGCCCTCCGCCTCGACGGCAGCGGGCGCGTCGGCCCCCGTGCGCTCGTCGGCGCCGCGGATCACCCACGCGACGACGGCGAGCCCGAGCAGGCCGATCAGCGGGGTGGCGAGCCCGGCGACCGGGACCGTGTCGTCGTCGACGAAGTTCACCGTGAACACCGACACGTCCCACAGCCCGTGCAGCACCATCGCCCACGCCAGCGAGCCGGTGACGCGACGCAGGATGTAGAACACCGTGCCGGACCCGGCCGCGATCAGGGCCTGGAGCAGCGCCTTCTCGGGCGCCAGCCCGGAGAGCGAGTTGGCCAGGTGCATCGCGCCGAACAGCAGGGTGCTCAGCAGCCACACCCCGACCTCCCGGTAGCGCGACCG
Source organism: Isoptericola sp. NPDC056578 (assembly GCF_042793275.1). Classification (NCBI taxonomy): domain Bacteria; kingdom Bacillati; phylum Actinomycetota; class Actinomycetes; order Micrococcales; family Promicromonosporaceae; genus Isoptericola; species Isoptericola sp. NPDC056578. The sequence continues at coordinate 79,726 of NZ_JBHTVC010000005.1, read as the reverse complement.
CAGGGCGACCAGCAGGACGCCGCGCGCGGCCAGCTCCTCGCAGAACCCCACCCCGACGCCGAGCAGCACCAGCGCGATCAGGAACGACGCGTCGAACGCGGACCACTCGGTCTGCGCGAAGCTCACCAGCGCGAGCAGCGCCATGAGGACAGGCACGACGATCGGCCACCGGCGCGCGCTGGGGTGCCGGTCGTGCAGGGCGGGCCGCCACCAGCCGAGGGCGGTCGTCACGGCGACGAGGTAGACCGCGCCGACCACGAACGACGGCACCGTGGAGCGGTAGATCGACTCCGCACTCGTCCCGACCTCGTCGAACGGCACCCCGGCGATCGCGCCCACCACCACGACGATCACCAGGTACCCCAGGAGCACCGCCACACCGATCCATGCACGAGGCCGTACGCGCACGACACCACCGCCTTCCGCTCGACGTTCCCGGACCGTGCACGGCCGCGCCGCCGCGCTCTCATCGTCGGGGTGGTCGGCGCCTCGCGCGACCGGGACCTCAGGGCATCCGGCTGACCGCGACGTCGCCCGGCGGCGGCCCGGTGAGGCGTACGGGCGAGGCGACGAAGAGCGCCGCCGCGAGCAGCGCGAGCACGGTCCCGGCGACGCACCACCGGGTCACGACCGTGGACGTCCGGGCCCGGAGCGTGCGGCGCGCGAGGACGACGACGCCGAGCCCGGCGAGGCCGCCCGCGGTGTTGACGACGACGTCGGTGACGTCCGAGCTCCCGACGGCCAGCACGTACTGCGCGACCTCGAGGAGCGCGCTCGCCCCCGCGAGCGTGGCCGCCGCCCGCCACCACGGCCACGACGGCGCGAGGAGCCCGAGGTAGACGCCGAACGGCAGGAAGATCACGAGGTTCAGGACGAGCTCGACGGGTTCGCTGGCGCCCGCGTGGGCGGTGGCCGCGAACGGCACGAGCTTGACGACGCGCTGTCCCGCCTCGCCGGTGAACGGCACGTCGAGCTTCCACAGGACGGTCCAGGCGACCAGGGCGAGGTACGCCGCTAACAGCAGGGGCAGCAGGAGCCGCGGGCGCGGCACGGGGGCGGTCATCGCCCCAGCCCACACGTCGCCATGTTGCGAGAGCGTATGCAGAACGCGAGCCCGCCGGTCACCGCCGGGAGCTCACGCTCGACGCGCGGACCGTGAGCGTCGGGTCGAGCAGCAGGCGGTGCGTCGGGCGGCGGTCGCCCTCCGTGAGCCGGGCGACCATGGTCTCCACGGCGAGCCGGCCGACGTCGTACGTCGGGGGGCGGACGGCGGTGAGGGGCGGGTCGCCCAGCTCGGCGACCTCGTCGTCGTAGGCGACGATCGCGAGGTCGTCGGGCACGCGGACCCCGTGGTCCTGGCAGTACTGCGCGAAGGTCAGCGCGAACGGGTCGGAGTGCAGCAGCAGGGCGGTGGTCCCCGTGCGGCGGAGGTCGTCGAGGGTCGACGCGAGGCGCTCCGCGCGGCCCGGACGGTCGAAGCCGTCGCTGTGCCCCACGACCTGATCCTCCGGGTCGATCCCCAGGGCGCGCAGCGCGTCGCGCCACCCGCGGCCCACGGCGCGCGACGTCGTCGTCCCCGCGATCGACAGCAGCCCGATGCGGCGGTGCCCCTGGGCGTGCAGGTGCCACACCGCGGTCGCGGCGCCGGACGCGTGGTCGGACACCACCCACTCCAGGCGCCGGAACGGGCTGATCTCCGGCGGCCGGCGGTCGGCGAGCAGCACCGGCGTGCGCAGCCGGTCGAGCCAGCCGAGGAGCTCGCCACCCCGCGGCCCGTCCAGCGTGGGGGTCACGACGAGCCCGTCCACCCCCGCCTCCGCGAGCCGCCGGCACTGGTGGCGGTCCTCGTCGGGGTCGTAGGCCGTGGTGCGGATGACGAGCCTGACCCCGGCGCGCGCGGCGGCGGCCCGGGCCCCCGCCACCACCCGGGGGAAGTAGTAGTCGAGCTGCGGGACGACGAGCCCCACGGTCAGTCGTGACCCGCGGGCGGTGGGCTCGGGCGTGGGGGAGGGGGCGACGCCCGCGGACGGCTCGGGCAGCGCGGCGCCGCCGTGCACGCGGACCAGGAGCCCCTTCGCGGCGAGCGCGTTCACGTCGCGCCGCACCGTCATCGCGGACACGCCGAGCTGGGCGGCGAGCGCGCCGACCGCGACGGTCCCGCGGGTGCGCAGCTCGCGCATGATGTGCTCGCGCCGCGCGGTGCCGGACGCGGGCCCCGTGGTGGGTGGCAAGGGTGCCTCCTCGGCGCGGCGGAACTGCCTGTTCGAGTGTGTTCGTTTCTAGCCGATGTGCGAGCTCTCCGTCCGTCGCTGTCCGAGACTCGGGCACGTCCGTGCCGACGGAGGCCGACGAACAGGAGTCGAGATGACCGTGCGAACGCACACGCAGGAACCGGTGACGGCCGAGCTCGACCGGGGCGCGCTCGACTTCACGCCCTGGCGGTTCTGGGCCGACGCCGACGACGGGCAGCGGGAGCGTCAGCTCGCCCTGCAGGCGGAGCTGGGCCGCGGTCGCGGGTACGTCCTCGGCGAGCGGTGCTTCGTGTCGGAGCAGGCGTCCGTGACGAACGAGGTCCTCGAGCTGGGCGACCGCACCTACGTCGCCGCCGGCGCCTACGTCAGCGGCACGCTGCGGGCCGGCCGCGACTGCAGCCTCAACCCCTACACGGTGGTGCGGGGCGACGTGCGGCTCGGCGACGCCGTCCGCATCGGCTCGCACACGTCCGTGCTCGGCTTCAACCACTCGATGGAGCCGGAACCGGAGGTGCACCGCCAGCCGCTGACCTCCGCGGGGATCACCGTCGGGGACGACGTGTGGATCGGCTCGCACGTCGTCGTGCTCGACGGCGTCACCGTGGGGGACAAGGCGGTGCTGGCGGCCGGGGCGGTCGTCACCAAGGACGTGCCCGCGGGGGCGGTCGTGGGCGGCAACCCGGCGCGGCTGATCCGCTGGCGGGTGCCGCCGGCACCCGCGGCGCGGCCCGGCGGCGGCCTCGCGCAGGCGGTGCGCGACCTCGGCGCCACGGCCCGCGAGGAGGCGCGCGCGCTGCTCGACCGGTGCTGGGACCCCGCGGCCGGCCTGTTCGTCGACGCGCCTGGCAGGACGCCGACGGTCCGGGCCCAGTGCGACGCCGTGGAGATCGCCGACCTGCTGCTCGGCGGCCCTCCGCCGCAGCTGCCGGCCGAGGAGCAGGTCGCGCGGCTGCGGTCCTGGCAGGACCCGGTCACCGGGCTCGTGGGCGAGCTGGTGGGCGGGCTGGTGGGCGAGCACGGTGACGACCTCGCGCCCGCGACCCCGCGGCCGGGCCTGTTCGACCCCGCCGCCGGCTACCACGTCCTGTCCGTCGGGTACGCGCTCGACCTGCTCGGCAGCGCGTTCCCGCACCCGGTCGCCGTCGTGGCGGACGCGACCCCGGGCGAGGTGATCGCCGGCCTGGAGCGGCAGGACTGGCGCACCGGCGCGTGGTCGGCCGGCCACTGGGTCGACATCCTCGGCACCGCGATGCACTGGAACCGCCGCGCCGGCGTCGCCGGCTCCCCGGGGGCGCAGGAGGCCCTCCTCGGGTGGCTGCTCAGCCGGGCGGACCCGCGCACGGGCATGTGGGGCCAGCCGGGCGGGGCCGACGGGCTGCTCCAGGTCGTCAACGGCTACTACCGCGCGTCGCGGGGCACGTTCGCGCAGCTCGGGCTGCCCGTCCCCACGCCGGAGCGCGTGATCGACACGGTGCTGGAGCACGCCCGCGACCCCCGGTTCTTCCGGCCGGAGCGCCACAACGCGTGCAACGTGCTCGACGTCGCCCACCCGCTGTGGCTCACCCGGGGCACCGGCCATCGCGGCGACGAGGTCGTCGAGCTGGCGAGAGGGCTCCTCGGGCACGCGCTGCGGCGCTGGGCGGCGGGCGAGGGGTTCGCCTTCCAGGCCGCCCACCCGTCCACCGCCGGCGCCCCCGCGACGACGCCCGGCCTCCAGGGCACGGAGATGTGGCTCGCGATCGTGTGGCTGCTCGCCGACCTCGCGGGTCTGTCCGACGAGCTCGGCTACCGGCCGCGCGGGGTGCACCGGCCCGAACCGGCCGGCGCCGCGGGCCGGGCATGACGCGACGGCGTCACCGCCGCGGCGGGGCCGTGGTCGCCCGCGCGTGCAGCTGCGGGCTGAGGACGACCCGCTGGGAGGGCCGGTCCGGGTCGGCGAGACGTTCGGCGACGACGCGGACGGCGGTGCGCCCGACGGTGCGGCGCGGCGGGCGGACGGCCGTGATGGGCTGCGGCGCGATCGCCGCGACCTCGTCGTCGTAGGCGATCACCGACAGGTCGTCGGGGACGGAGATCCCGCGCTCGTCGCACCGCTCCAGCAGGGCGATCGACTCGGGGTCGGCGTGCACGAGCACGGCGGTGGACCGGGCCGCGAGGAGGGCGTCGAGCGCCCGGTCGATCGACTCGCGGCTACCCGTCTCGTTGTACGTGACGAGGTCGAGCTCCGGCCCCTCCGGCAGCGCGAGGTCGCGCACGCCCGCCTGCCAGCCCTCCCGCAGGGCGGCCGTCGTCGGGCTGGTGCGCGACGCGAGGGCGATGCGCCGGTGGCCGAGGCTCGCCAGGTGCTCGAGGGCCAGGCCGGCACCGAGTGCGTGGTCCGTGACCACCGACTCCAGCAGGGCGTGCTGCGTCGGCCGCCGCGGGGTCCGCTCGAGCAGCACGACCGGGGTGCGCAGCTCCGTCAGCCACGTGGCGAGCTCGCCGCCGTCCGGCTGGTCGATCGCGGGGGCCGTGAGCACTGCGTCCACCCCGATGTCCTCCACCAGCCGCTGGATCTGGCGACGGTCCTCGTCGATCCGATAGCTCGAGACCCCGAGCACGAGGCGGATGCCGCGCTCCTCGGCGGCGGCTCGCGCGCCGCTGAGGACCCCGGGGTAGTAGTAGTCCATCGACGGCACGACGATGCCGATCGTCGTGCCCTCCTGCCCACGTCGGCCGTGCGGCTCGTGCTCGTCGGCCCCCGACGTCGGCTCCGGACGCACGTCGGCGGTGAGCGACACGCCGCCGTGCACCCGTTGGACCAGGCCCTGCTCGGCGAGCTGGGCGACGTCGCGGCGGACGGTCACGGGCGTGACCCCGAGCCGGTGGGCGAGGGTGCTGAGCCGGGCGGAGCCCTCCCGGGCGAGGATCCCGAGGATCTGCTCGCGGCGCTCGCTGGCGAGGGCGGGTGCGGTCACGTCGGTCCTCCGGGTCGGGCGTCGTCGGCCCCAGCCGACGCTTGATCGATTCTGATCGTACAGGAGCGAGTCGACCCCTTGACAGGACCGAAACGCTCCGGTTCACTCGTCGATCATGATCGCATGAGCGATCTGAACGCATCGTTCGATCGCAGTCGATCGAAACCAAACATGCCGGGACGGGGTCGTCACGGACGAGGAGGTAGGCGTGGTCCCACGCGAGCACGAGGTCGTGGTCCTGATGAGCCGGCACACCTTCGGACTCCAGTTCCACGCGCCTCAGGTGGAGCGCCTGCGTTCCCTCGGGCACGTCGGCGACCCGATCGTGCTCGAGGACCTCGACAGCGAGGAGGCCCGGCGGCGCCTCGCGACCGCCGACGTCCTGCTCACCTCGTGGGGCGCTCCCGCGCTGACCGTCGAGCACCTGGACGCCGCGCCCCGGCTGCGCGCCGTGCTGCACGCCGCGGGCAGCGTGCGGTCCCTCCTGCCTCCGGAGGCGTGGGACCGGGGGATCCGCGTGACCACGGCCGCCGAGGAGAACGCCCGGCCCGTCGCCGAGTTCGCGCTCGCAGCCATCATCATGGCGGGCAAGGGCGTGCCCGCGGTCGCGGCCCGCGCCGGCGCCACCCCGCGCGGGTGGCGGCTGCACGACGACCTGTCCAACCGCGGCCGGACCATCGGCGTCGTCGGATTCTCGCGCATCGGCCGGCGCGTGACCCGCCTGGTCCAGGAGGTCCTCGAACCCGGCGCCGTCCTCGTCAGCGACCCGACGGTCGCCGCCGAGGACGTCGCGGACGCCGGCGCCCGGCTGGTCGAGCTGCCCGAGCTGCTGGCGAGCGCCGACGTGGTCAGCCTGCACGCCCCCGCGCTGCCGTCGACCCACCACCTGATCGGGGCCGCGGAGCTCGCCCTCATGCGGGACGGCGCCACTCTGGTCAACACGGCCCGCGGGTCGCTCGTCGACACGGCGGCGCTGGAGCGCGAGTGCGTCACGGGGCGCCTGCAGGCGCTGCTCGACGTCACCGACCCGGAACCGCTGCCCGCCGGCTCGCCGCTCATGTCGCTGCCGAACGTCCTGATCACCCCGCACGTGGCCGGCTCGCTCGGCTCGGAGGTGCGGCGCATGAGCGACGCGGCCCTCGGGGAGCTCGAGCGCTTCGTGCGGGACGACGCCCCCCTCTCCCCGGTCCACCGTGAGCACCTGGAGGTCAGCGCGTGAGCAGCACGAGCACCCTGCCGACGACGCGGGTCGAGAACCGCTCCGATCTCACGGCCCTCGCCGACCGGATGCTGCGTGCGGCCCGCGCCCACGGGTCGCCCGGCCACGCCCGGATCACCCTCCCGGGCGACCCCGGCGGGTACGGCACCGACGTGGACGGCCTCGAGGGCTTCGCGCGCACTCTCCTGGTGGCGGGCTTCCGGCTGGCCGGCTCCCGCGGCGAGGACCCCGACGGCCTGGCCGAGTGGTACGCGGCGGGGTTCGACGCCGGGACGGACCCGGCCTCGCCCGAGCGCTGGGTCCGCCCCGCGGAGCACGGCCAGGCGAAGGTCGAGGCCGCCTCGCTCGCGCTCGTGCTGGACCTGACGCGCGAGCAGCTCTGGGACCGGTTGAGCCCCACCGTGCAGGAGCGCGTCGTCGACTACCTGTCCGAGGTCGTCGGGGACCGGACCTACCCGGCGAACAACTGGCTCTGGTTCCGCATCACCGTGGAGACGTTCCTGCGCTCCGTCGGCGGGCCCTGGTCGCGCGAGGACGTCGAGGAGGACCTGGCGCGGCACGACTCCTACTACCGCGGCGACGGCTGGTACGCCGACGGAGCGAGTCGCGCCTTCGACCACTACTCCGGCTGGGCCATGCAGCTGTACCCCGTGCTGTGGGCGCGGATGCGCGGCGCGGACGACCTGGCGGCGCCGCGGCGCGCGACCGACGTCGAGCGCCTGGACCGCTACGTCCAGGACGCCGTGCGGCTCCTGGGCGCCGACGGCTCCCCGCTGGTCCAGGGCCGCAGCCTCATCTACCGCTTCGCGTCCGCGGCCCCGCTCTGGGCCGGGGCGATCGCGCGCGTGCCGTCGACGCCGCCCGGCCTGCTCCGGCACGCGGCGCTGCGCACCGTCGACCACTTCGTGTCGCGGGGCGCGCCGGACGCCGACGGACTGCTCCCGATCGGCTGGTACGGGCCGTGGCGGCCGCTGGCCCAGTCCTACTCGGGCACGGGGTCGCCGTACTGGGCGGCCAAGGGCCTGCTCGGTCTGGCGCTGGACGAGGACGACCCGGTGTGGACGGTCCCCGCGGAGCCTCTGCCCGTCGAGGCGGCGGACACGCTCACGGTGGTCGAGCCGGCCGGCTGGATCGCCTCCGGCACGGCCTCCGACGGCCTCGTGCGCGTGGTGAACCACGGCACCGACCACGGCGTCGAGGGGGAGGCGGGGTCGGACTCCCCGCTGTACGCCCGGTTCGGCTACTCGACCGCGACGTTCCCTCTGCTCGACCGCGAGTCCTGGTCCGCCCCGCTGGACCAGGCCGTCGTCCTGCTCGACGACGCGGGCCGGCCGACGCACCGGACGGGGATGCGTTCCTGCGCCCCCCGGCTCGACGGGTCGGGCGAGGGCGCGGTCGGCATCGTCTCCTCCCACGGGCCGGTGCATCGGGTGGAGGAGGACGAGAGCCTCGGTCTCGGCATGGGCCACGCCCTCGGGGTGCCGGGCACGCCGCGGCCCGCGGGTGAGGTGCGTGTGGTCTCCCTGGTCCGCGGGCCGTGGGAGGTCCGGCTCGTCCGGGTCGAGCACCTCGCGCCTGCCTCCGGCGCCGCCGTCCCGACGCTCCGGGTCGGCGGGTGGCCGGTGTCCGGGGACGACGCCGGACCGGCGGAGGCCGCGCCCGGTGCCGTCGCCGCGACCGCCGGTGGGCTGGCGTCCGTCCTGGCGCCCGTCCTCGGCAACTGGGAGTGCGGCGTCGACATCCGGCCGGACGCCTCCCCGCTGGGCCCCGCCGCCGTGCCCTGGGCGTCCCGGCCCGCCGAGACCGGGGCCTGGTCCGCGGTGCTGCTCGGGCTGTCCGCGGCGCCCGTCGCCGAGGGGCCGGCGCGAGCGGACCTCGACGGCACCCAGATCCGTGTCACCTGGCCCGACGGCCGGACCACGCGCCACGACCTGGCGTCCGAGACGTCGTCGGACGGTCACGGGCGACGTCGCCCGTGACCCGCACCACCGATCGCATTCGAAGGAGAATCGACATGAAGCGTCCCCTCACCGCGACCGCAGGGATCCTTGCGGTCGCCCTGACCCTCACCGCGTGCGGCGGTTCCGACTCCGCCGCCGACGCGGACGGCGTCGTCGACCTGACCCTCGGCACCTGGGCCCTCAGCAACGCGCCCGAGTTCCAGCTGCTCGTCGACGAGTTCAACGCGTCGCACGACGACGTCGAGGTCTCGATCCGGGAGTACGACACCGACAACTACGAGACGCAGATGACGGCCGACCTGGCGGCCGGCGCGGCGCCGGACCTCTACGCCCAGAAGACCGTGTCCGCGTTCGTCACCTACCAGGCGGGCGGCCAGCTCGTGGACGTCTCGGACGTGGCCGACGGCCTCGACGAGCACACGACCGGCCTCGGCTCGTGGCAGGTCGACGGCAGCACGTGGGCCGTCCCGTTCCGGCAGGACTCGTGGTTCCTCTTCTACAACAAGGACCTCTTCGAGAAGGCGGGGGTCGACGCTCCCGACGGCACCTGGACCTGGGACGACTACGCCGACGCGGCGCAGGAGCTCAGCGACGCGACCGACGCCGACGGCGCCTACCAGCACGTGTGGCAGGCCGCTGTGCAGGGCTTCGCCAACAACCAGACGCCGGGCGCCGACCTGCTCTCGGGCGACTACGGCTATCTCAAGCCGTACTACGAGCGCGCGCTGGCCATGCAGGACTCCGGGGCGCAGACCGACTACGGCACGGCGACGACGAACAGCCTCACCTACCAGGCCCAGTTCGGGAAGCAGAAGGCCGCCATGATGCCGATGGGCAGCTGGTACGTCGCGATGCTCCTGTCGCAGCAGGCCGACGGCGACGCCGACGACTTCGCCTGGGGGATCGCCCCCGTGCCGCAGTACGACGAGAGCACCACCGACGAACCCGTGACGTTCGGCGACCCCACCTCCGTGGGGGTCAACGCCGCCATCGACGACGGCAAGCTCGACGCGGCCAAGGAGTTCCTCGCCTTCATCGCCGGCGAGGACGCCGCCGTCGCCCTCGCGTCGACCGGGATCACGCCCGCCTACCAGTCGGACGCCGTCACCGAGGCGTACTTCAGCGCGAAGGGAGCGCCCGAGGACGACCTCTCCCGGCAGGCCTTCCAGGTGCACGACACCCGTCCGGAGAACCCGGTGGACCCGAAGATCGCCGCGGTGCAGACCATCCTGGGCGACCTCCACTCGGCCGTGATGTCCGGGAGCACGCCCGTCGACGACGCCATCGCCGAGGCGGAGCAGCGCGCGGCGAACGAGGCCGGCATCACCGGCTGACCGGACGCAGCGTGGGGCCGGCCCGCCGGCCCCACGCGCTCTCGAAGGAGCTTCCCATGGCGACCACGACCTCCCCCGCCGCCCCGGCGCCGACGCCGGTCCGCGGCGCCAGGCGCCCCGGCGCCCGGCTCAAGCGACGCAACGCCCTCATCGGCTGGACCTTCGTCCTGCCGAACTTCCTCGGGTTCGCGATCCTCACCCTGATCCCCGTCATCGCGGTGTTCTACCTGTCCCTCACGGGGTGGAACGTCTTCGGGAAGGCGCCCTGGGTCGGGCTGGACAACTACACCCGGATGCTGGGCGACGCGAGCTTCCACCGCGCGCTGCTCAACACGCTGTACTACTCCGGCCTGCACATCCCGCTGACCCTCGTGGCGTCGCTCGGGCTCGCTCTGCTGCTCAACCAGAAGCTGCGCGGCGTGGCGTTCTTCCGGACGGCCGCGTTCTTCCCCTACATCACGTCGATGGTGGCCATCGCCGTCGTGTGGAACATGCTGTTCAGCCCCGAGTCCGGCCCGATCAACCAGTTCCTCGGGCTGTTCGGGATCGAGGGACCGGGCTGGACGACGTCGGCCACCTGGGCCATGCCCGCCATCGTGATCGTCGGCGTCTGGCGGGAGATGGGCTACTTCATGGTGCTCTTCCTCGCCGGGCTCCAGACGATCCCGCGGGAGCTGTACGAGGCCGGTCGCATGGACGGCGCGGGCGCGTGGCAGCGGTTCTGGAACATCACGCTGCCGTGCCTGCGGCCGACCATGTTCTTCGTCACCGTCATGCTCACCATCGGCAGCCTCAAGGTGCTCGACCTCATCCTGCTGATGACCGACGGTGGACCTGGCCAGTCCACGCTCGTGCTGTCCCAGTACATCTACAAGAAGGGCTTCGTCGAGAACGAGTTCGGCTACGCGTCTGCCGTCTCGGTGGCCCTGTTCCTCCTCTGCCTGGCGGTCACCGCAGTGCAGTTCGTGATCAACCGAAGGAGGCAGGACTGATGTCGACGACGACCGAGGTCCGACGCCCGGCCCCTGCCGCGGCACCCGCCGTCCCCGTCACCCCCTCCCGCACGCGCCCCGGCGCGGGCCGTGTGCTGGCGCACGTGGCGCTCGTGGTCGCCGCCGCGGCCGTCCTGCTGCCGTTCGTGTGGATGGTGATCTCGTCGTTGAAGGAGAACAACGACGTCTTCACGGTCCCGATCCAGTGGGTCCCGGACCCGGTGGTCTGGCAGAACTACGTCGAGATCTGGCAGAGGTCGGACATGGCGACCTGGATCAAGAACACGCTGATCCTGTCGGTGGGCGTGACGTTCCTCCAGGTGCTCACGGGCAGCTTCGCCGCCTACGGTTTCTCGAAGACGCGCTTCCCGGGGCGGGACGCCCTGTTCCTGCTCTACGTGGCCACGATCGCGGTGCCCTGGCAGGCGTACATGATCCCGCAGTTCGTCATGCTCTCGAAGATGGGGCTGTCGAACACGCTGTGGGCCATGCTGGCGCTGCAGACGTTCGGCGCGTTCGGCGTGTTCCTCATGAAGCAGTTCTACGAGACGGTGCCGGAGGAGCTGTCGGAGGCCGCACGCATCGACGGTCTGTCGGAGTACGGGATCTGGCGGCGCATCATGGTGCCGCTCTCCGTCCCGGCCATCGCCAGCCTCGTGCTCATCACGTTCACCAACACGTGGAACGACTACCTCGGGCCGCTGATCTACCTGCGCAGCCCCGAGCTGTGGACGCTGCAGATCGGGCTGAAGACCTTCATCGGCCAGTACAACGCGGACTACGCGCTGATCATGGCCGGCTCGGTGATCTCCGTGCTGCCGATCGCGATCGTCTTCCTGCTGGGTCAGCGGTACTTCATCGAGGGCATCGCCACCAGCGGCCTGAAGGGGTGACGGACCATGCGCGCTCGCACGCTGCTCTCGCACGCGACCCTGACGACCGTGTTCGAGTTCGCGTACGTCGTCCTGGCGACGAACGCGCTCCTGGCGGTGTCGTCGTTCCCGCTGCTCGTGCTCCTGGTGACGACCGACCCGCTGGCGTCGTGGCCGGCGCTGGCCGTCGCGCTCGCGCTCGCCTTCCCCGGCGTCGCGGCGGCGATGACGGTGTTCCGCGAGTTCTCCGCGCAGGGCCGGATCGGCGTCGTGCGGACGTACCTGCGCGCCCTGCGGGACTCCGGCGCCCGCGCGGCGGCCGTGGGGGCGGCGGTGGCGGCGGTCGGCGTGGTGGTGGTCGTCGACGCCGTGGGCCTCTGGGGTGAGCGGCTGGGGGCCGTCGTGATCCCCGTGCTGGTGATGCTCGTCGTCCTGACCCTCGTCTGCGCGCCGGTGGCGCTGGTCCTCGTGGTGGACCGGCCGGGGCTGCGCCTGCGCGCGGTCCTCACGGCCGCGTTCTACCTCGGCGTGCGCCGGTGGTACCTCGGCGTCCTGAGCGCGGCGAGCCTCGCGACGCTCGCGGGGGCGTTCGCCCTGCGGCCGGCGCTGGCGGTCGGCGTCCTGGCCGCACCGCTGCTCTACGTGGCCTGGGCGAACTCCCGCCACGTCGCGCGGTCCGCGGAGGCGAGAGCGTCGCGCGCGGCGGCCCCGGTCTGACCCGCGCACGGCGATCGGTGCCCGTCCGCCGCCGGGCCGCGGCAGCCGATGACGACGTCGGTGACGTCGCTGCTGCCGACGGCAAGCGCGTACTGGGCGACCTCCAGCGCCAGGCTCGTGCCCGGGAGCACGGCCCCGGCCCGCCCGCGTGCTCAGGGCACGCGGTACCCGGCGGCCCGGAACAGCTCGTACCACTCGGCCCGCGTGAGCGGGAGGTCCGAGCCCTGCGCCGCGCCCGCGACGCGCTCCGGCGTCGTCGTGCCGAGCACGACCTGCATCCCCGCCGGGTGGCGCGTGATCCACGCGACCGCGATCGCGATGGGCGGCACGTCGTACTTCGCCGCGAGGCGGTCGATCACCGCGTTGAGCTCGGGGTAGTCGTCCGAGCCGAGGAACACGCCGGTGAAGAACCCGGCCTGGAACGGCGACCAGGCCTGCACGGTGATGTCGTGCAGGCGGCAGTAGTCGAGGATGCCGCCGCCGTCGAGGGTGAGCGACTGGTCCTCGCCGGCCATGTTGGCCGCCACGCCCTGCGCCACGATCGGCGCGTGCGTGATCGAGAGCTGGAGCTGGTTGGCGACGATCGGCTGCCGCACCGAGCGCTTGAGCAGCTCGATCTGGCCGGGCGTGTGGTTGGAGACGCCGAAGGAGCGCACCTTGCCGGACGACTCCAGCTCGTCGAACGCGCGGGCCACCTCGTCCGGCTCGACGAGCGCGTCGGGGCGGTGCAGCAGGAGCACGTCGAGGTAGTCGGTGCCGAGCGCCGTGAGGGAGCCCTCGACGGACTCGACCAGGTGCTCGTACGAGAAGTCGAAGTACGGCCCCTCGCGCACGATGCCGGCCTTGGACTGGATGGTGAGCTGCTCGCGCTCGGACGGCGTCAGCTGCATGGCCTCGGCGAAGCGGCGCTCGCAGCCGTGCAGGTCGTCGCCGTAGACGTCGGCGTGGTCGACGAAGTCGATGCCGGCGTCCCGGCCGGTGCGGACCAGCTCGCGGACGGCGTCGTCGTCCAGCTGCTGGATGCGCATGAGGCCGAGCACGACGTTCGGGACCTGGCGGCCGGTGGGGCCCAGGGGGACGGTTCGCATGGATCCTCCTCGATCGGGGGGGAGAGGTGGGTCGGTGGGGGTGCGGCCAGGTCAGGAGGCCGAGAGCTCGGCGAACTCGTCGGCGGTGAGGACGAGGTCGACGGCCCGCGCGGAGTCCTCGATGCTCGCCGGCCGCGACGCCCCCGGGATGGGGACGACGACGGGCGCGAGCGCGAGCTCCCACGCGAGGCTGACCTGCTGCGGGCTGACGCCGTGGGTCTCCGCGACGCGGCCGAACGCGGCGTGTGCGGTGCCGACGTCGCCCGCCCGGCGGATCCCGCCGAGCGGCGACCAGGGCAGGAACGCGATGCCGAGGGCGGCGCAGTGCTCCAGCTCGACGAGGCTGGAGCGGAACGCGGGCGAGAACTGGTTCTGCACGGACGCGAGGCGCCCACCCAGCACCTCGTTCGCCTCGTCGATCTGCGCGACGTTCGCGTTCGAGATGCCGGCCTGGACGATGACGCCGTCGTCGAGCAGCTCGACCAGCGCGCCGATCGACTCGGCGTAGGGCACGGCGGGGTCCGGGCGGTGGAACTGGTAGAGCCCGATCGCGTCGACGCCGAGGCGTCGCGCGGACTCCCGGGCGGCCTTCTTGAGGTGCTCGGGGCGTCCGTCCTGGCTCCACGACCCGTCGCCGGGGCGCAGGTGGCCCCCCTTGGTGGCGACCAGGACGGCGGACGCGTCGCCGCCCCAGGAGCGCAGCGCGCGGGCGATGAGCTCCTCGTTGTGGCCGACCTCGTCGGCGTGCAGGTGGTAGGCGTCGGCGGTGTCGATCAGGGTGACGCCCGCGTCGAGCGCCGCATGGATCGTGGCGACCGAGCGTGCCTCGTCGGGGCGGCCCTCGATGGACATCGGCATGCCGCCGAGCCCGATCGCGCTGACGGTCTGGGTTCCGATCGTGCGAGTTTCCACGGCTCTCCTTGTGTCGTCGGTGCCTCCGACGATAGGAAGAGGGCGGTTGATGAGTCCAACAACTGGACGTCATGGGTTTCAGCACCGGGAGCGATCAATGGAGCTGCGGCAGATGGAGTACCTCGTCGCGGTGGCGGAGGAGGGCCACTTCACGCACGCCGCGGCGCTCTGCGGCGTCACGCAGTCCGGCCTGTCCGCCGCGATCCGCAACCTCGAGCGCGAGCTCGGGGCCGACCTGTTCGCGCGCACCACGCGGCAGGTCGCGCTCACGGACGCCGGGCGGGCGCTGCTGCCGTTCGCGCGGCGGATGCTCGCCCAGGCCGCCGCGGGCCGCGACGCCGTCGTGCGGGCGAGCCACCAGCTCTCGGGCCGGCTGCGGCTCGGCGCCGAGCAGTGCCTCGGCGTGGTCGACGTCGCGCCGCTGCTCGAGCGGTTCCGCCTGCGCTACCCGCTCGTGGACGTCCAGTTCACCCAGGCCGGATCGCGCGAGCTCACCGCGCAGGTGCGGGCGGGCGACCTCGACGTCGCGTTCGTCGCGGCCACCGAGCACCTCGGCTCCCTGCGCCGGCTCGAGCTCGGCCGCCGCCCGATCGTGCTGCTCACGCACGCGACCGATCCGCTCGCCTCGGCCCCCGAGGTCGCGTGGGAGGACCTCGTCGACCGCGACTTCGTCGACTTCCGGGAGCAGTGGGCCATCCGGCGGCTCGCCGACGACGCGTTCGGCGCCCGGCACCTCGAGCGCCGGGTGCGGATGAGCGTCGACGACGTGCACACGCTGCTCGACTTCGTGCAGCGCGGCCTCGGCATCGCCGTCGTCCCGCAGCACGTCGCGACCAAGCCGCAGGCCGCGGGCCTCGCGGTGCTGGAGCTGCCCGAGCGCGGGACGCCCGAGTGGGTGGTCGCCGCGATCGCGGCGCCGACGGCCGAGCCGACCGCCGCCCGCCTGCTGGAGCTCGTCGGGGAGGCGAACCTGGCGGTGGCGCAGCCGGCCTGAGCCGGCGGTGCCCGCAGGTCAGGGCTTGCGGGCGGTGCAGCGGAAGCGGACCTGCGTGACGTCGACCGGGCCGGAGCCGTGCAGCTCCACGGGCCGCTCGACCTGCGTCGCGACGTCGAACCCCGGCACGGTCCACGGGGTGAGGGCGAGATAGGCGACCACCGCCTCGACGTCGGCGAAGCGGAGCCGCCCCCGCCACTCGTCGGCGGCGTCGACGGTCAGCCCCGCCCGCTCCAGGTCAGGGCGCGCACGGTCGAGGCGGACGTGCGGGTAGAGGGGCTCCGCACCGAACGCGTCGCGCAGCTCGAACGCGTCGCGCCCGTCCACCTGCTGGGTGAGGAACGCGCCGCCCGGGGCCAGGACGCGCGCCACCTCGGCGGCGTCGTACGCCTCGTGCCGCGCCATGAGGACGTCGACGGAGCCGTCGGCGAACGGCATCCGCGGGTCCGCCTCGGCGTCGTACGCGAGCACCGGCACGCCGTAGGGCGCGAGCCGCTCCCGGGCGACCGGCTCGTTCGGCGCCCAGCCCTCCGTCGCGACGACCGTTGCCCCGGACCCGGTCGGCAGCCGGTCCAGCAGCGCGGACAGGCGCTCGCCGCCGCCCGTCCCCAGGTCCACGACGGTGCCTCGCCCCGCGTGCTGCATCGAGGCGAGGCAGTCGGCCTCGAAGTCCCACGGCGGGTCGTCGGAGGTCGTCGCGCCCGCGAGGGCGGCGAAGTCCCAGCCGACCATGGTCGTGCGGCGGTACAGGTCGACCAGCCTGGTCACCAGGTCGTCGGCACGGTCGTCGGCACGGTCGTCGTCATCCGGCGAGGCTAGCCACGCACGCCCGCGAGCGCGCCGCCATTTCCCCGGTAGCGTCGGCACCGCCCGAGGGCCGGGCCGAACGAGGAGGTCACCGTGCGCGTCGCCGTCCTGGACGACTACCAGCGGGTCGCCCACCGCTTCGCCGACTGGGCGAGCCTGGGGGCCGAGGTCGACTTCCTCGACCGCCCGCTGCCCGACGACGACGCGGTGGCCGCGGCGCTCGCGGGGTACGACGTCGTCGTCGCGATGCGGGAGCGCACGCCGTTCACCGCCGCCCGGCTGGCCCGCCTGCCCGACCTGCGGCTGCTCGTGACCACGGGGCGGCAGAACGCGGCGATCGACCTCGACGCGGCACGCGAGCGCGGCGTGGTCGTGTGCGGCACGGAGTCGCCGGCGAACGCGACGCCCGAGCTCACCTGGGCGCTGGTCCTCGCCGTCCTACGGCACGTGCCGGCCGAAGACCGGGCGATGCGCGAGGGCGGGTGGCAGCACACCGTCGGCGGCGACCTGGAGGGTCGACGTCTGGGCATCGTCGGGCTCGGGCGCATCGGCGCGCGCGTGGCGCGGGTCGGGCGGGCGTTCGGGATGGACGTCGTCGCCTGGAGCCAGCGCCTCGACCCGGCGAAGGCCGCGGAGGCGGGGGTGCGCGCCGTCGCGAAGGACGAGCTGTTCGCGACGTCGGACGTCGTCACCGTGCACTACAAGCTGAGCGACCGCAGCCGCGGCATCGTGGGCGCCGACGACCTGGCCCGGATGAAGCCGACCGCCGTGCTCGTCAACACCTCGCGAGGACCGCTCGTGGACACGGACGCCCTGCTCGCCGCGCTGCACGACGGCCGCCTCGGCGGGGCCGGGCTCGACGTGTACGACGTCGAGCCGCTGCCCGCCGACCACCCGCTGCGCTCCGCTCCGCGCACCGTGCTCACGCCGCACCTCGGGTACGTCACCGAGGCGACGTACCGCACCTTCTACGGCCAGGCCGTGGAGGACGTCGCCGCCTGGGCGGCGGGCGCGCCGGTACGGGTGCTGACGTAGGCGTCAGACCGACATGCCCGCGCTGTCGAGGGTCGCGGTGCCCGTGGAGAAGACGGTGAGCAGCCCGCCGAACACGAACAGCATCGCGAACACGACGTAGAGCACCGCGAGCGACGTGAAGATGATCGACAGCCACAGGCCCCACTTGCCGAGGGGGTTGTCGACGCCGGCCTTCTTCGACTCCGACAGCGCCATCGCGGACACGACGATGCCCGCGGGGGAGATGACGAAGGCGAGGATGAAGCCGACGATGCCCATCGTGCGGCCCGGAGGCTCCGGGGCGTAGGCCGGGTACGCCGGGTACGGCGCCTGGGGGTACTGGCCCTGGTACTGGCCCTGGGGGTGCTGGCCTGGTGCGGCCGGGTAGCCCTGCTGCCCGTACGCCTGCTGCGGGTAGGGCTGCTCGGCGTAGCCGGGCTGGGGCTGCTGCTGGCTCGGCTCCTGGTACGGCTGGCCGGGCTGGTACGGATCGCTCACCGGCACAGTCTGACGCAGCGCGGGGTGCAGGTCGAGGGCGCCGTCAGCCCGGGACGGCGCGGGCGTAGCGCGCCGCCAGCACGCGCAGGTGCTCGACCAGCTCGGGCGGTCCGGTGACGTGGAAGTCGAGGCCGAGCAGGCCGATCCAGACCGCGACGACCTCTGCGCTGTCGCCGCCGGTGACGAGCACGGACCGCCCGTCGGGCAGGGGCTGCACCGTGCCGACGGCGGGGTTGATCCGCGCCAGCACCTCCTGCGCCGGCGCGTCGACCACGACGCGCGCGTGGAACGCCCACCCCGTGCGCGCGACCTCCTGCACGACGAACGTGGTGAGGTCGCCGGGGAAGGGGGCCGGGGCGAACCGTCGCCCGCCGGGGGTGCGCAGCCGCAGCCAGTCGACGCGGTAGGGCGCCCAGGCACCGGTGGCCGGGTCGCGGGCGACGAGGAACCACCGCTGCTGCCACGCGACCAGGTGGTGGGGCTCGAGCTCCAGCGGCTCGCCCTGGTAGTCGCAGCGCACGCCCTGGTGGTCGCGGATCGCCGCGGCCAGCGCGGTCAGCTCCTCCGGGTCGACCTCGGGCTCGTCGGTGTACGGGCCGGTGTTCGCCGGGCCGGCCGTCGACGCCGTCCGGAGCGCCGAGACCTGCCGCCGCAGCCGGTCCGGCAGCACCTGCTCCAGCTTGGTGAGCGCGGACTGCCCGGACTCCTCGAAGCCCGCGGTGCCGGTCGCGGCGCGCAGCCCGACGGCGACGGCGACCGCCTCGCCGTCGTCGAGCAGGAGCGGGGGCAGCCGCGCGCCCGCGCCCAGCCGGTAGCGCCCGCCCGGGCCGCGCACGGCGTGGACGGGGTAGCCCAGCTCCCGCAGCCGGGCGACGTCGTTGCGCACCGTGCGGCCGGTGACGTCGAGGCGCTCGGCGAGCTCGGCGCCCGACCAGTCGGGACGCGACTGGAGCAGCCCGAGCAGGGCGAGCAGCCGTGCGGACGTGGAGCCCATCGTGACCTCCGGGAGGGTCGCCGGGGACGTGCCGAGAACTCGTCGGAACTCGTCCAGAGTAGAGGAAAGAACCCTTCCTGAACCGTTCCTATCGTGGGGTTCAGGAGCAGGGGCACGGGCCCCGCTCACGACCTCGGGAGAACGCCATGAACGCCATCCGCCTCGAGACCAGCCCCTTCACCGTCGCCGTCCCGCAGGCCGACCTGGACGACCTGCAGCAGCGCCTCGAGCGCACCCGCTTCGCTCCGGCCGCCCCCGGCGACTCGTGGGAGTACGGCACCCCCGAGTCGTACCTGCGCGACATGGTCGAGCGCTGGAAGGCCTTCGACTGGCGCGCCGTCGAGCGCCGGCTCAACGCCTTCCCGCAGTTCACCACCGAGATCGACGGCCAGCCGCTGCACTTCCTGCACGTGCGCTCGCCGCACCCGGACGCCACGCCGCTGCTGCTCGCCCACACCTACCCCGGCTCGGTGCTCGACCACCTCGACATGATCGACCCGCTCGTCGACCCGGTCGCCCACGGCGGGCGCGCCGAGGACGCGTTCGACGTCGTCGTGCCGTCCATGCCCGGCTTCGGGTTCTCGACGCCGCTGGTGGGCGAGGGCTGGACGATGGCGCGCGTCGCGCGCACCTACGACGCGCTCATGCGGGGGCTCGGCTACGACGCGTACGGCATCCACGGCAGCGACGGCGGGGCGATGGTCTCGCGCGAGCTGGCGGTCCTCGACCCCGAGGGCTTCCTCGGGGCGCACGTGCTGCAGCTCTTCTCGTTCCCGTCCGGCGCGGAGGGGGAGATGGACGGGTTCGGCGAGAAGGAGTTCGCGGCCCTCGGCCACCTCCAGTGGTTCCAGTCGGTCGGCGGGTACAACGTCATGAACGCGTCGCGCCCCCAGACGATGGCGGCCGGCCTGGCCGACTCGCCGGTCGCGACGCTGGCGTACCACGAGCTCTTCGAGAGCTTCGGCAACGGGACGTCGCTCGTGCGCCCGGAGCAGGTGCTGGCCCAGGCCACGCTGTACTGGCTGACCAACACCTATGCGACGGCCGCGCGGTACCACTACGCGGAGCAGCGCTCCGGCGCCGAGCCGGTCGTGAGCACCGGGCGGATCGGCGTCGCCGTCTTCAAGGACGACTTCCAGACGATCCGGGCCCTCGCCGAGCGCGACAACGCGCGGATCGAGCACTGGTCGGAGTTCCCCCGCGGCGGCCACTACGCCGCCCTGGAGGTGCCCGACGACGTCGTCGCCGACCTGCGGGTGTTCTTCGGCTGAGCCGGCCGGACCGTCACTTCGGCAGGCAATGGATCTGTTCGGCAGGGCGACGTGCCGAACAGATCCACTCCTTGCCGAGCAGATCGTCGTGGTGGAATCGACGGGTGTTCACGCGACCCCGCACCCCGCTCGACCTGGTCCCCCGGCGCGTGCGCGTGCACGCCGTCACCGAGCTGACCGGCACGCTGCGCCGCATCGCGTTCCGCGACGTCGACGGCGCGGACCCGGGCGCGCCGACGTCGCTCGCGGCGCTCCGGGCGCCCGGACCGGAGGACCACGTCAAGGTCTTCCTGCCCGACCCCGCCACCGGGGAGCTGCACGCGCCGGTCCTGGCCGCGGACGGCGGGTTGCAGCGCCCGACCGGCGTCGTCTCCATCTCGCGGGACCTCACCGTGCGTGCCGTGCGGACGGTCGACGGCGCGGCCGAGGTCGACGTCGACTGGGTGCTGCACGGCGACGAGGGGCCGGCGTCCGCCTGGGCGGCGCGGGCGGCGGCTGGCGACGAGGTCGTGCTCGTCGGGCCGCGCGGCAGCGTGGGCGTGCCGGACGGGATCGGCCGGCTGACCCTGGCCGGCGACGAGACCGGCCTGCCGGCCCTCGCGCGCTGGGTGGCCGCCGTCGGGGCCGACGTGCCGGTGACCGCGATCGTCGAGATCGGCGACGACGTCGAGGAGGACGTCGTCGAGGGGGAGCTGGGGCGCGCGGACGTCGAGATCCTCTACCGCGCCGACGGCCCCGGCCAGCTCGCGGAGGCCGTGCGCTCGCTCGGCGGGCTGGAGCCCGACGAGCTGTTCGTGGGGCTCGGCGAGGCGGACGACCTCGTGCCCGTGCGCCGCTACCTCCGGCGCGAGCTGGGGCTGCCTGCCGAGCAGGTGCACGTCTCCGGCTACTGGCGGCGCGGCACGGTCAACCTCGACCACCACCTGCCCCTCGACCCGAGCGACCCGGACTGAGCCGGCGAGGAGTCAGGCTGCGGCGCTCTCCGTCTCGCCGCGCAGGGCGTCGATCTGCTCCTGCAGCGTGGACAGCAGGTCGGCGACCTTCTCGGAGCCGCTCTCCCGCGCCTCGTCGGTCACGTGCTTCACCTCGGCGGACGCCGCCTCGAGCGCCACCTGTGCGTCCTCGAGCGCGACCACGGCGCCGTCCTGGGACTGCTCGGCCCGCGCGAGCGCGTCGCGCGCCTCGTCGGTCGCGGCCTGGGCGGAGGCCATCGCGTTCGTGACGTCGGTGCGGAGCTCGTCGGGGATACCGGTCACCTGCTCCTCGATGCGCTGCAGGTCGGAGTCGATGGCCTCCGCCTGGCTCTGCGCGTCGGCGATGAACTGTTCGACGTCGGCGGGCGCGGAACACGCGCCGAGCATCATCGCGAGGGCGAGGAGGCTCGCCGCGGCGAGACGGGTCGTCGTCTTGCCCTTCGTGGTGCTCGTCGTCGCTGACGTCATGGCCACGATTCTGCCCTGCCAACCTGAACATTCCCTTATAGGGCCGTGGAGATCTTGCACACAGGTGGCCCTCCCGGCTGACCAGGACGGCAGCGCCGCGCGGCGGCAGGATGACGCCATGACCGCGCTGACGACGCCCGAGCTGACGGACCTCTACACCGACCTGCACGCCCACCCGGAGCTCGGGTTCGCCGAGCACCGCACGGCCGGGATCGTGGCCGACCGGCTGCGCGGCTGGGGCTACGACGTGCACGAGGGCATCGGCGGGACCGGCGTCGCCGGGGTCCTGGCGAACGGCGCCGGGCCGCGCGTGCTGCTGCGCGCAGACATGGACGGGCTGCCGGTCACCGAGAGGACCGGCCTGCCGTACGCGTCGACCCAGGTCACGACGGCCGCCGACGGCCAGGAGACCGGCGTCATGCACGCCTGCGGCCACGACGTGCACGTCACCTGCCTGCTCGGTGCCGCGGCCGAGCTCGCCGCGCGCCGGGGCGAGTGGTCGGGCACGCTCCTGCTCGTCTTCCAGCCGGCGGAGGAGCTGGGCAACGGCGCGCGGGCCATGCTCGACGACGGCCTGTACGCGACCGTCGGCGGCGCGCCCGACGTCGTGCTCGGCCAGCACGTCATGCCCACGCCCGCCGGCGTGGTGAGCGTGACCCCGGGCGTCGCGATGTCGGCCACGGACTCCCTGCGGATCACGCTGCACGGCCGCGGCGGGCACGGGTCGATGCCGGAGACCACCGTGGACCCGGTGCTCATGGCCGCGGCGACGGTGCAGCGGCTGCAGGGCGTCGTGTCCCGCGAGGTCGCGGCGGGCGACTCGGCGGTCGTGACGGTCGGCGCGATCCGCGCCGGGACCCAGCCGAACATCATCCCGGACCGGGCCGAGCTGCTGGTCAACGTGCGGACCTTCACGGAGCCGGTGCGCGAGCGCGTGCTCGGCGCGATCCGTCGCATCGTGGCGGCCGAGGCCGCCGCCTCGGGCGCCACCGAGGACCCCGACGTCGAGACGATCACCACCTTCGCGGCCATGGTCAACGACCCCGAGGCGGCCGAGCGCACCCGGCCGGTGCTGGCCGCCGCGCTCGAGGGGCAGCGGGCGCTGATCGAGGCCGTCGGCGGCCGGCCCGTCGTCCTCACCCTGCCGCCGATGGCGGCGTCGGAGGACGTCGGCGAGCTGGCCACCGACGCCGGGGCGCCCCTCGTGTACTGGTTCCTGGGTGGCTTCGACCCGGCCCGGTTCGCGGGCGTCGACCTGGCGGCCGGCCGGCTCCCCGAGGGCGTCGCGTCCAACCACTCGCCGTTCTTCGCCCCCACGCCCGAGCCGACCCTCGACCTCGGCGTCGCGACCCTCGTCGCCGCCGCCCAGGAGTGGCTGGACTGAACCGCTCGATGCTCCTCGGGTGGGTCAGCGCGCGCCCAGGCGGCGGCTGATCTCGGCGGCGGCACGGCCGGCCGCGGCGGCGAGCTCGTCGCGCCGGGCGGCGTCGACGTCGTCGGACCAGAACGTCAGCGCGACCCCCGCCACGGGGTGGCCGGTGTGATCGAGCGCCGCGTGGGCGACGGACGCGAGGCCGGTCGTGACCTCGCCGTCCTCGGTGGCGTGGCCGCGGCGGCGGGTGTCACGCAGCACCTCGCGCAGGTCGCGCAAGGTGCGCGGCCCGACGCCGGTGCGGTCGGCGAGCGCCGCGGCCGACGGGAACAGCGCCCGCACCTGCGGGGCGGGCAGCAGCGCCAGCACCGCGCGCCCGCTGGCCGTGAGGTGGCTGGGGAGGCGCACGTCGACGTCGGTCACGAGGCTGGGCCGGTGCGGGGCGCGCTGCTCCACGAGGTACAGCACCTCCCGCCCGTGCAGGACGGCGAGGTGCGCGCTCTCGCCCGTCGTCTCGACCAGCCGCGCGACGACGGGGCGCGCCAGCCGGGCCAGGGGCGCCTGCCGCGCGTACGCCGAGCCGAGCGACAGCGACGCCGTCCCGAGGCCGTACCGGTGCTCCTCCGGCAGGTGGGTCACGAAACCCTCGTCCACCAGTACCGACAGCAGGTGGTAGACGGTGGACCGCGGCAGGGCCAGGTGCTGCGCGACCGCCGCCGCGGGAACGGGGCCCGCCTGTGCGGCCAGGTACGTCAGCACCCGGAGCGTGCTGCGCGCCGCGGGGACGTCCGCCATCGTGCGCCCTCCTCGAACTACCTCGGCGAGAACGGAACTACCTCGGTGCGGTAGGTGTCTGGGATCTCAGACTGAACCTCGCCGGAACCCGTGTCCAACGAGGCATCGACGGTGTGTGCTGGCCGCATGACCGTCACCACCACCCGTGCCGTCGTCGAGCTGAGCGGCGACCCCCTGACCGTCGACGCCGTCGTCGCGGTCGCCCGCCACGGCGCGCAGGTCCACCTCACCGACCGCGCGCTGGCGGGGATGGCCGCGAGCCGCGCCGTCGTCGAGGACCTCGCCGACGACGCGCGCCCGCACTACGGCGTCTCCACCGGCTTCGGCGCCCTCGCCCGCCGCCACATCCCCACCGACAAGCGGGCGCAGCTGCAGCTCGGGCTGGTGCGCTCGCACGCCGCGGGCAGCGGGCCCGAGGTGGAGCGCGAGGTGGTGCGTGCGCTGCAGCTGCTGCGGCTGGCCACCCTCGCAACCGGCCGGACGGGCGCCCGCCCGGTGGTCGCGGAGACGTACGCGGCGATGCTCAACGCCGGCATCACGCCCGTCGTGCACGAGTACGGGTCGCTCGGCTGCTCCGGCGACCTCGCGCCGCTGGCGCACGTGGCCCTCGCTGCGCTCGGGGAGGGGCCGGTGCGAGGAGCGGACGGCGAGCGCGTCGACGCCGCCGAGGCGCTCGCGGCGGCGGGGATCGCGCCGCTGGAGCTGCGCGAGAAGGAGGGCCTGGCCCTCATCAACGGCACCGACGGCATGCTCGGCATGCTGTGCCTCGCGCTCGACGACCTGCACCGCCTGCTCACGACGGCGGACGTCGCCGCGGCGTCGAGCGTGGAGGCGCTGCTCGGCTCGGACGCGCCGTTCGCCGAGGACCTGGTGGGGATGCGGCCGCACCCGGGGCAGGCGGCGTCCGCCGCGAACCTGCGGGCGCTGCTCGCCGGGTCGCCCGTGGTCGCGAGCCACCGCACCTTCGACGCCGAGGGCCGGCCCGAGTGCACCCGCGTGCAGGACGCGTACTCGCTGCGCTGCGCGCCGCAGGTGCACGGCGCCGCGCGGGACACCGTCGAGCACGCGGCGTCGGTCGCGGGCCGCGAGCTCGCGTCGGCCATCGACAACCCCGTCGTCACCGTGGACGGCCGGGTCGAGTCCAACGGCAACTTCCACGGCGCGCCCGTCGCCTATGTACTGGACTTCCTCGCGATCGCCGTGGCCGACGTCGCGAGCATGAGCGAGCGCCGCACCGACCGGTTCCTCGACGTCGCGCGCAACGAGGGACTGCCCGCGTTCCTCGCGGACGACCCGGGCGTCGACTCGGGCCTGATGATCGCCCAGTACACGGCCGCCGGGATCGTCTCGGAGCTCAAGCGGCTGGCCGCGCCGGCGAGCGTCGACTCCATCCCCTCGTCGGCGATGCAGGAGGACCACGTGTCCATGGGCTGGGCCGGGGCGCGCAAGCTGCGCCGCGCCGTCGACGGCCTGGGCCGCGTGCTCGCCGTCGAGCTCATGACCACCGCCCGCGCCCTCGACCTGCGCTGCACCCCCGAGACGGGCCTGGCGCCCGCCGCGGGCACCGGCGCCGTGCACGCGCTGCTGCGCACCGCCGTCCGCGGGCCCGGGCCGGACCGGTTCCTCGCCCCCGAGATCGAGGCCGTGACGCGGCTCGTCGCCGACGGCGAGGTCACCGCCGTCGCGAGCGCCGCCGTCGGCCCGCTCCGCTGACCGCCCCGCACGACCTCCCGAAGGAGACGACGATGTCCCACGCCATGTCCTACGACCGGGGGACCCCCGTCCCCGTCCGTGCGCCGCGCGGCACGACGCTCACCGCCCGCAGCTGGCAGACCGAGGCGCCGCTGCGGATGCTCATGAACAACCTCGACCCGGAGGTGGCGGAGCGCCCCGACGACCTGGTCGTCTACGGCGGCACCGGTCGCGCGGCGCGCGACTGGCCGAGCTTCCACGCCATCGTCCGCACGCTCACGACGCTGGGCGAGGACGAGACGCTGCTGGTGCAGTCCGGCAAGCCGGTGGGCGTGCTGCGCACGCACGAGTGGGCGCCGCGCGTGCTCATCGCGAACAGCAACCTCGTGGGCGACTGGGCCACGTGGCCGGAGTTCCGGAGGCTCGAGGCGCAGGGCCTGACGATGTACGGCCAGATGACGGCCGGGTCGTGGATCTACATCGGCGCGCAGGGCATCCTCCAGGGCACGTACGAGACGCTCGCCGCGGTGGCCGCGAAGCGGTTCGGCGGCACGCTCGCCGGGACCCTCACGCTCACCGGCGGCTGCGGCGGCATGGGCGGCGCGCAGCCGCTGGCCGTCACGCTCAACGGCGGCGTGTGCCTGGTGGTCGACGTCGACCGGTCGCGCCTGGACCGGCGGGTGCGCGAGCGCTACCTCGACGAGGTCGCGGACGACCTGGACGACGCCGTCCGGCGCGTCGAGGCCGCGAAGGCGGAGCGCCGGGCGCTGTCCGTCGGCGTCGAGGGCAACAGCGCCGAGGTCGTGCCGGAGCTGCTGCGCCGGGGCGTCGCGGTGGACGTGGTCACGGACCAGACGTCGGCGCACGACCCGCTGTCGTACCTGCCCGTCGGCGTCCCCGTCGACGAGTGGCACGACTACGCGGCCGCCAAGCCGGAGGAGTTCACCGACCGGGCGCGCGAGTCGATGGCGCGGCACGTGGAGGGCATGGTCGGCTTCCTCGACGCGGGCGCGGAGGTGTTCGACTACGGCAACTCGATCCGCGACGAGGCGCGCCGCGGCGGCTTCGACCGGGCCTTCGACTTCCCGGGCTTCGTCCCCGCCTACATCCGGCCGCTGTTCGCGCAGGGCAAGGGTCCGTTCCGCTGGGCCGCGCTGTCCGGCGACCCGCGCGACATCGCCGCCACCGACCGGGCCGTACTCGACCTCTTCCCGGACGACGACCACCTGCACCGCTGGATCCGCGCCGCCCAGGAGCGCGTCGCGTTCCAGGGGCTGCCCGCCCGCATCTGCTGGCTCGGGCACGGCGAGCGCGACCGCGCGGGGCTGGCGTTCAACGACCTCGTCGCGTCCGGCCAGGTGAGCGCGCCCGTCGTCATCGGCCGCGACCACCTCGACTCCGGCTCCGTCGCCTCCCCGTACCGGGAGACGGAGGGCATGGCCGACGGCTCCGACGCCATCGCCGACTGGCCGCTGCTCAACGCGCTCACCGCCGCGTCGTCGGGGGCCACCTGGGTGTCGCTGCACCACGGCGGAGGCGTCGGGATGGGGCGGTCGATCCATGCCGGGCAGGTGTCGGTCGCGGACGGCACCGACCTCGCGGCGCAGAAGCTCGCGCGGGTGCTCTCCAACGACCCGGGGCTGGGCGTGCTGCGGCACGTCGACGCCGGCTACGAGGACGCCGCGGCCGCCGCGTCGCGGGGCGGGCTGCGCGTCCCGATGCGAGAGTCGTAGGCATGCGCGAGGTGGAGCACCCGGGCGGGTCGCACCCGGCCACGCTGATCCTGGGGATCGGCGAGCTGACGACCAACGACCCGTCGCTCGGCGACGCCGGCGACCCGACCGGCCTCCTTCGCGACGCCGCGCTGCTGCTCGACGGCGGCCGCGTGGCCTGGGCGGGCCCGGAGAGCGCGTGCGCCGACGGCGTGGAGCAGGCGCTCGGCCGCGCGCCGGACCGCGTCGTCGGGGTGGACGGGCGCGCGGTGGTCCCCGGCTTCGTGGACTCGCACAGCCACCTGGTGTTCGCCGGCGACCGGTCCGCGGAGTTCGAGGCGCGGATGGCCGGCCGCCCGTACGCGGCGGGCGGTATCCGCACCACGGTCGCGGCGACGCGGGCGGCGTCGGACGACGCGCTGCGGGCCGGGCTCCGCCGGCACGTCGACCAGGCGCTGACGCAGGGCACCACGACCCTCGAGACCAAGAGCGGCTACGGGCTGAGCGTCGCCGACGAGGAGCGTGGCGTGCGCCTCGCGCGCGAGGTCACCGACGAGGTGACGTTCCTCGGCGCGCACGTGGTGCCGCCCGAGTTCGCCGGCGACGCCGGAGGGGCCGACGCCTACGTCGACCTCGTCGTCGGGGACATGCTCGCCGCCTGCGCCCCGCACGCGCGCTGGGTGGACGTGTTCTGCGAGACGGGTGCCTTCACGCCCGAGCAGTCGCGTCGCGTGCTGGAGGCCGGCGCCGCCGCGGGCCTCGGCGTGCGCGTGCACGCGAACCAGCTCGGCCCGGGGGAGGGCGTGCGGCTCGCCGTCGACCTGGGCGCCGCCGCCGTCGACCACTGCACGTACCTGTCCGACGACGACGTCGCGGCGCTCGCGGGCTCGTGGTCGGGGTCCGGTGACGCGCAGGGGACCGTCGCGACGCTGCTGCCGGGCGTCGAGTTCTCCACCCGCCAGCCGTACCCCGACGCGCGCCGCCTCCTCGACGCCGGCGCCGTCGTCGCGCTGGCCAGCGACTGCAACCCCGGCTCGTCGTACACGAGCTCGATGCCGCTCATGGTGGCGCTCGCGGTACGGGAGATGGGCATGACCGTCGCCGAGGCCGTCTGGGCCGCCACGTCCGGCGGCGCCCGCGCCCTGCGGCGCGACGACGTGGGGCACCTCGCGCCCGGCGCCCGCGCCGACGTCGTCGTCCTCGACGCCCCCAGCCGCACGCACCTCGCCTACCGCCCCGGCGTCCCGCTGGTGCACGGGGTGTGGCACGCCGGCCGGGACGTCGTGCACCCGCCGAGGTAGCTCCCTTCCCGCCGAGGTAGTCCAGATCCTCGCGAGGTAGCTCCCTTCCCGCCGAGGTAGCCCGGTTCGTGGAAGATAAGGGAGGTTTTGTCCCTTGAGTCCGAACTACCTCGGCGCGGATCGAACTACCTCGGCGAGAACCTGACTACCTCGCGAGGATCTGGACTACCTCGGCGGGAAGGGAGCTACCTCGGGCGGAGGGCGACGCCGGCGAGGACCTCCAGCACGCAGAGGGCGGCGAGGCGGACGGTGCGGCCGTCGGGGGCGTCGGCGGTGGCGTCCACCTCGGCGAGGTCGACGGAGCGGACGCGCGGGTCGGCGGCCGCGGCGCGGACGAGGGCACGCAGCTCCCAGGCGGCGAGCCCGCCCGGCACGGACGCGGGGCAGCCGGGGGCGACGGAGCGGTCGCAGACGTCCACGTCGACGTCCAGGTGCACCGGCCCGCCCGCGGCGCCGGCGACGTCCAGGGCCTCGCGGACGACGTCGGCCAGCCCGGCGGCGCCGTTGCCGCGGGCGCGCAGGTCGTCGAGCGTCACGACCGTGATCCCCAGGTCGCGCGCCCGGCGCGCGTAGGCGGCGCTGTTGGCGAAGTCCGCGATGCCGACCTGGACGACGCGCGCCGGGTCCAGCCCGGCCTCGACCAGCCGCCGCACCGGCGAGCCGTTGGAGACGCCGTCGCGCAGGTCGTAGTGGGCGTCGAACGTGACCAGCCCGGCCGTCGGGAGGTCGTCGCCCCACGCGCCGAGGGCCACCGGCACGGTGAGCGCGTTGTCTCCGCCCAGCGCGACGACGGCGCGGGCGCCCGCCAGCGCTGCCCCCACCGCGGCCCGCGCGCGGGCCTCGCCCTCCGGGCCGTCGGGCTCGTCGACGTCGCCGTGGTCGACGACGTCGAGCTCGCCGAGGTCGACCGGCACGCCGTCCGGCCCGGTGATCAGCGCGGGGCTGTAGCGGCGCAGCGCGTCGCGCACCGCGGCGGGCGTCGCGTGCGCGCCCGTCGTCGACAGCGAGGTGCGCCAGGTGGGGACGCCGACCAGGGCCAGGTCGGTGCGCGAGCCCGTCGGTGCAGGCCAGCCGCCCGCGCGGGGCCAGAGCGGGTCGTGGGGCAGGGGAACGGAGGTCACCTGCCGACCGTACGACCACGATGAGGTGCCTCACATACCCAGGGCATCTTCTGTGATTCGTGGTGGGCCGCTGCTAGGGTGCGATATTCGTAGGTTCGATACCTTCGTTCGATCATGTCGATCATTCGATCGCCTGATCCTCCCCTTCCTCGATCGTGCATGGAGCTCCCGTGACCGTCAGCGTCCCCGAGAGGACCGACCTCACCGCGCGTCTCGACGTCGACTTCCGTCGCGTCGCCAGTGCGCTGTGTCGGTGAACCCTCCGCGTCGCTGACCGCGCGCTGACCGTCGTCGCCGCCGACGACGCCCCGCAACACGCACCCGCCCGAGAGTCACGGGCCCGTGGCGTGTCACCGCACCTCCGTGCATCCCCCCGATCACCCGGACGGCAGCGTGCTGCCGCCGTCCACACCCCGGCGCCCTCCGGCGCCCGAGGCGAAAGGTTCCTCCCGTGTCCTCCGCAACCAAGGTCCCCGGCGCGCAGCCGCGCGAACGCAAGGGGCTGCGCTTCCCGTCGTTCTCGGTCCAGATCCTGCTGGGCCTCGCGCTCGGCGTGCTGCTCGGCTGGCTGGCGCTGTCCCTCGGCCCGCA
The DNA here is from genome assembly GCF_042793275.1 of Isoptericola sp. NPDC056578. Taxonomy (NCBI): domain Bacteria; kingdom Bacillati; phylum Actinomycetota; class Actinomycetes; order Micrococcales; family Promicromonosporaceae; genus Isoptericola; species Isoptericola sp. NPDC056578. The sequence continues at coordinate 49,818 of NZ_JBHTVC010000005.1, read as the reverse complement.
GGCCGACGGCGAGACGCCCAACGGCCTGACCACGACGCTCGACACCATCGGCTCGTCGTTCGTCACCCTGCTCAAGGCGATCGTGCCGCCGCTGATCTTCACGGCGATCGTCGCGTCGATCGCCAACCTGCGCACCGTCACGAACGCGGCCCGCCTGGCCGGTCAGACGCTGCTCTGGTTCGCCATCACCGCCGCGATCTCCGTGGCGATCGGCATCGGCCTGGGCCTCGTGTTCCAGCCCGGCCACAACACCACGCTGTCGGTGGCCGACGGCGCGGAGCCGTCCAGCACCGGCACGTGGATGGACTTCCTCAACGGCCTCATCCCGACCAACGTGCTCGGCCTGGGTGCCTCGACGTCGGTCGAGGCCGGCGCCGACGGCGCGCTGAGCGCCGAGACCGGCATCAGCTTCAACGTGCTGCAGATCCTCGTCGTCGCGCTGGTCATCGGCATCGCCGCGCTGAAGTCGGGCGCCAAGGCCGACCCGTTCCTCGCGTTCAACAGGTCCGCGCTCTCCATCGTGCAGAAGGTCCTGTGGTGGATCATCCGCCTGGCGCCGCTGGGCACGATGGGCCTCATCGGCAACGCCGTCGCCACCTACGGCTGGGAGTCGCTGCGCTCGCTCGCCTCGTTCTCCGTGGCGATCTACGTGGGGCTCGCCCTCGTGCTGTTCGTCGTCTACCCGGTGCTGCTCAAGGCCAACGGCCTCGGCGTCGTCGCCTGGTTCAAGGGCGCCTGGCCCGCGATCCAGCTCGCGTTCGTCTCCCGCTCGTCGGTGGGCACGATGCCCGTGACGCAGCGCGTCACCGAGCGCAACCTCGGCGTGCCGAGCGAGTACGCGTCGTTCGCCGTGCCGCTGGGCTCGACGACGAAGATGGACGGTTGCGCCTCGATCTACCCGGCGATCTCCGCGATCTTCGTGGCGCAGATCTTCGGCATCGACCTGTCGGTGACCGACTACCTGCTCATCGCGTTCGTGTCCGTGGTGGGCTCCGCCGCGACCGCCGGCCTCACCGGCGCGATGGTCATGCTGACCCTCACGCTGTCCACCCTGGGCCTGCCGCTGGCCGGCGTGGGCCTGCTGCTGGCCGTCGACCCGATCCTCGACATGGGCCGCACCGCGGTGAACGTCGCGGGGCAGACGCTGGTCCCGACCATCGTCGCCAAGCGCGAGGGCATCCTCGACCTCGAGCAGTACCGCGCCGCGTCGTCGGAGCACCTGTTCGACGAGGACGAGGCCGAGCAGGACGGGGTGCAGGACGACTCCCGCGAGCCGGTCGGCGCCGGCGCGAAGGCCTGACGCCCCACAGCACGTGACGGAGGCCCGGCAGGGGACACCTGCCGGGCCTCCGTCGTGTCCCGGGACGGGCTACCGCAGGAGGTCGGCCGCCTCGACCAGCCCCGCGCACGGGATCGCGAGCACGTCACCGCGCCGCAGGTCGCGGGGCAGGCGGACGACCGGCCCGCCGCGGCCCGGGGCCGGGTGCACGGTGAACGGGCGCAGCGGCTCCGGCGACGACCGGCCGACGAGCCGCGCGCGGTCGAGCAGGACGGCGCACCCGCCGAGGTCGGCGTCGAGCCAGGCCTGCCGCGCGTCGTCCCCGAGCCTGGGGACGGCGTCCACCACGTGCGCCAGCACGACCGTCCGCGGCGCGGCGTCGCCCCAGTAGCGGTCGACCCGCGTGACGTCCGCGCCCACCGGGACGTAGACGCGCGGGGTGGGGTAGTGCTCGGCGAGCCGGGCCAGGCTGGTGCGGTCGACGAGCACGTCGTCGCCGGTGAGCTCGGTGCCGTCGGGCCACCCCTCGAGCGCTGCGTGCCGGGGGTGGACCAGGGTGGTGAACAGCGTCGTGAGGCTCATGCCTCCGGTCTACTGCGGCTCGGGCGCGCGGGACCCGGACCTCACGGAACGCATACGGGGACGGGGCCGATCCTCACGACCGTCCGCCGTCCGGGTCGAAGCGGTACCCCATGCCCGCCTCGGTGACGAGGTAGCGCGGCGCGGCGGGGTCGGGCTCGAGCTTCTTGCGCAGCTGCGCGACGTACAGGCGGAGGTAGCCGGTGTCGGTCACGTGCTCGGACCCCCAGATCTCGGTGAGGAGGGTCTGGCGGGTGACCAGCTTGCCGGGGTTGCGCACCAGGCGCTCGAGCATCTGCCACTCGGTGGGCGTGAGGCGCACGTGCTCCGACCGCCCCTCGCGGTCGCGCGTGACGCTGTGCGCGGAGAGGTCCACGGTGACGTCGCCGAACCGCACCACGGGGTCGGAGTCCTCGTGCGCCACGCGCCGGGTGAGGGCGCGGATCCGGGCCAGGAGCTCCTCGATGGAGAACGGCTTCGTCACGTAGTCGTCCGCGCCGGCGTCGAGCGCCTCGACCTTGTCGGCCGCGCCCGTGCGCCCGGACACCACGAGGATCGGGGCGTCCGACCAGCCGCGGACGGCGTGGATGACGTCGATGCCCTCCAGCTCCGGCATGCCCAGGTCGATCATGAAGACGTCCGGCCGGTGGTCGATGGCGCGGGCGATGGCCTGCGTCCCGGTGGTCGCCGTGACGATCTCGTACCCCTGCGCGGTGAGCGTGATCCGCAGGGCGCGCAGGATCTGGGGGTCGTCGTCGGCGATGAGGATCTTCACGGGGCGCTCGCCTCCGGGTGGTCGGGCTGGTCGGGGTCCTCGGGGTGGTGCGTCGTCCCCGCGGCGGGGAGCGCGACGACCATGGTGAGGCCGCCGCCGGGGGTGTCCTCCGGGGTGAGCGTGCCGCCCATGCCCTCGACGAACCCCTTGGACAGCGCGAGGCCGAGCCCCAGGCCGGTCGTGTTGTCCGTGTCGCCGAGCCGTTGGAAGGGCACGAACACGTCCTCGCGCCGGTCGGCGGGGATGCCGGGGCCGTGGTCGACCACCCGGATCTCGACGGTGCCGGCGAACGTGCTGGTGGAGACGCGCACGCGCCGCCCGGCAGGCGAGTGCCGCAGCGCGTTGGCCAGCAGGTTCACCAGCACGCGCTGGAGCAGCACGGGGTCGGCGGCGACGCTCGGCGCCGTGAGGTCGAGGTCCAGCTCCACCTCGCCGGGGCCGACGCCGAGCTCGTCGAGCGCGGGCAGCACCACGTCAGCGGTCTCGACGGGCGCCGTCGAGACGGCGAGGACGCCCGCCTCCAGGCGGCTCACGTCGAGCAGGTCGGTGATGAGGGTGGCCAGGGCCGTCAGGCTCTCGTCGGCCGTCTCCAGCAGCTCGTCCCGGTCCGCCTCGCTCAGGGCGCCGCGGGCGGAGCGCAGCCCGCTCACGGCGGCGGCCGCGGAGCTGAGCGGGCGGCGCAGGTCGTGGCTCAGCGCGGACAGCAGGGCGCTGCGCACGCGGTCGGACTCGGCGAGCTGGTCCACCTCGCTCGCCACCTCGGCCAGGTCGCTGCGCTCCAGTGCGGCCTGGAGCTGGACCGCGATGACGTGCAGCAGGCGGCGCTCGGAGGCCGCGAGGTCGCCGCCCGACAGCTCGAGGACGGCGCGGTCGCCGACGTCGATGGTGGTGCGCGGGCCCGCCGGGTCGTCCTCGCCGTCCGCGGCCAGCACCGTGCCGCCGGCGACGAGCCGCGCCCCGGCGAGGCCGAACGCCTCCCGCGCCCGGCTCACCAGCGCCTGGACGGCGTCCTGCCCGCGCAGCACGCTGCCGGCGACCGTCGCCAGCACCTCCGACTCGGCCGCGGCCCGGTGGGCGGCGCGCGTCGTGCGGGCGGCGCGGTCCACGACGACGCTCACCAGCACGGCCGTGACGACGTACAGGACGAGCGCGACCACGTGCAGCGGCTCGCCCACGGTGATGGTGTGGATCGGCTCCACGAAGAAGTAGTCGAGCGTGATGCCGGACAGGATCGCGGCGTACACCGCGGGCCCCGCGCCGCCGACCAGCGCCACCACGACGACGAGCAGCTGGTAGGCGAGGACGTCCGAGACGATGGACTCCGCGCTGCGGAGCGTCACCAGGCCCCACGTCAGCAGCGGCCCGCCGAGGATCGCGAGCAGGAAGCCCGCCAGGCGACGCTTCGCCGACAGCGCGCCGCCCATCCGGGGCAGGCGGGCGCGCCCTCCGGCGGCGGCGTGGTTGACGATGTGGACGTCGATGTTTCCGGCCTCGCGCGTCACGGTCGCGCCGATGCCGGGCCCGCTCAGCGCCGCGGCGACCCGGCCGCGGCGGGAGACGCCGATGACGAGCTGGGTCGCGTTGACGCCGCGCGCGAACTCCACGAGCGCCGTCGGGACGTCGTCGCCCACCACCTGGTGGTAGGTGCCACCGAGCTCCTCGACCAGCATCCGCTGCCGCGCGAGCGCGCCGGGGGTCGCGCCGCGCAGCCCGTCCTGGCTCGTGACGTGGACGGCGAGCAGGTCGCCGCCCGCCGACCGCGCCGCGATCCGCGCCCCGCGCCGCAGCAGCGTCTCGCCCTCGGGGCCGCCCGTGAGCGTCACGACGACGCGCTCGCGGGCCTCCCACGTGGAGTCGATCCCGTGCTCGGTGCGGTAGTGCTGCAGCGCCGCGTCGACCTCGTCGGCCAGCCACAGCAGCGCGAGCTCGCGCAGCGCGGTGAGGTTGCCGAGGCGGAAGTAGTTCGACAGCGCCGCGTCCACCCGCTCGGCCGGGTAGACGACGCCGGACGAGAGCCGGTCGCGCAGCGCCTGCGGGGCGAGGTCCACGACCTCGATCTGGTCGGCGGCGCGCAGCACGGCGTCGGGGATGGTCTCCTGCTGCGCCACCCCGGTGATCTTCTGGACGACGTCGTTGAGCGACTCGATGTGCTGGATGTTGACGGTCGAGAGGACGTCGATGCCGGCGTCGAGCAGGGCGTCGACGTCCTCCCACCGCTTCGCGTGCCGCAGGCCGGGGGCGTTGGTGTGCGCCAGCTCGTCGACCAGCGCGACCTCCGGCCGCCGCGCGAGGACGGCGTCGAGGTCCAGGTCGGTGAGCTCGACGCCGCGGTGGGTGACCGTCGCGCGCGGCACGACGTCCAGCCCCCGCGCCATCGCGGCCGTCGCGGCACGCCCGTGCGTCTCCACGAGCGCGACCACGACGTCCCTGCCGTCGTCGCGCAGCCGCTTGCCCTCCTCGAGCATGGCGTAGGTCTTCCCCACGCCCGGCGCCGCGCCGAGGAGGACGCGCAACCGTCCGCGACCCATGCTCACCTCCCGAGCTCGGCCGTGCGCTCGTCGAGGGCCACGTTGAGCTCCAGCACGTCGACCACGGGCTCCCCGAGGTATCCCAGGGCGCGACCCTCAGTGTGCCTCGCCACGAGGGCCGTGACCTCCTTTTCCGGCAGGTCGCGGGCGGCGGCGACCCGCGCGACCTGGAGGTCGGCGTACTCCGGGCTGATGTGCGGGTCCAGCCCGGACCCGGACGCGGTGACGGCGTCGGCCGGGACGTCGGCCGGGTCCACGCCCTCGAGCGCGGCCACGGCCGAGCGCCGTTCCTCGATCGCGGCGACCAGGTCGGGGTTCTCGGGGCCGAGGTTCGACCCGGACGACGCGGTGCCGTCCCAGCCGTCGCCCGCGGCCGAGGGCCGTGGCTGGAAGTACTGCGGCAGGGGCTCGCCGTCGGCGTCGGCGAAGCCCTGGCCGATCAGCGCGGACCCGACGACGGTGCCGTCGCCGTCGCGCACGAGCGAGCCGTCGGCCTGCGCCGGCAGCACGAGCTGCCCGACGCCGGTGATCGCCGCCGTGTAGCCGACGCCGAGCAGCAGCGTGAGGGCGATCATCGCCCGGACCGCGACCCCGAGGGTGCGGCCGGTGCTGCGGGTGGTGGCGTTCATGGGTGCCTCTTCTTCTTCCTGCTCGGTCCTGCTCAGAATCCCGGGACGAGGCGCACGACGAGGTCGATGAGCCAGATGCCGACGAACGGCGCGACGATGCCGCCGAGCCCGAAGACCAGGAGGTTGCGCCCGAGGGTCTTCGACGCGTCCATGGGCCGGTACCGCACGCCGCGCAGGGACAGCGGGATGAGCAGCACGATGACGAGCGCGTTGAACACGATGGCCGACACGACGGCGGACGACGGCGAGCTGAGGCCCATGACGTTGAGCGCCTCGAGCCCGGGGAACACGCCCATGAACATCGCGGGGATGATCGCGAAGTACTTGGCGATGTCGTTCGCGATGGAGAAGGTCGTCAGCGCGCCGCGGGTGATGAGCAGCTGCTTGCCGATCCGGACCACGTCGATGAGCTTGGTGGGGTCGGAGTCGAGGTCGACCATGTTGCCGGCCTCCTTCGCGGCCGACGTGCCCGAGTTCATCGCGACGCCCACGTCGGCCTGCGCGAGCGCGGGGGCGTCGTTGGTGCCGTCCCCCGTCATCGCGACGAGGCTGCCGCCCTCCTGCTCGCGCCGGATGAGCTCCAGCTTGTCCTCGGGCGTCGCCTCGGCGAGGTAGTCGTCCACGCCGGCCTCGGCGGCGATGGCCGCGGCGGTCAGCGGGTTGTCGCCGGTGACCATCACGGTGCGGATGCCCATCGCGCGCAGCTCGGCGAAGCGGTCGGCGATGCCCTCCTTGACGACGTCCTTGAGGTGCACGACGCCGAGCACGCGCCCGGCCCCGCCCGGCGCCCGGACCGCGACGACCAGCGGCGTGCCGCCGGACCGCGCGACCCGCTCCACCGCGTCCTCCACCTCCGCGACGACCGGCGCGGAGGGAGCGCCGCCGTCGGCCAGCCACGCCATGACCGCGCTGCCGGCGCCCTTGCGGATCTGCGTGCCGTCGGGCTCGTCGAGGCCGGACATCCGGGTCTGCGCGGTGAACGGCACGACCTCGCCGGGCACCGCGGTGCTCTCGTGGCCGCTGCCCACGTCCACCCCGGCCTTGACGGCGAGCGCGACGATCGACGCGCCCTCCGGGGTGGGGTCCGCGAGGGACGAGAGGGCGGCGGCGCGCACCAGGTCGCGGGCGTCGACGCCGGCCAGCGGCAGGAACTCGCTCGCCTGCCGGTTGCCGTAGGTGATGGTGCCGGTCTTGTCGAGGAGCAGGGTCGTGACGTCGCCGGCGGCCTCGACGGCGCGGCCGGACATCGCGAGCACGTTGCGCTGCACGAGGCGGTCCATCCCGGCGATGCCGATGGCGGACAGCAGCGCGCCGATCGTCGTCGGGATCAGGCACACCAGCAGCGCCACGAGCACCGCCACGCTCACGGGGCTCGCCGCGTACGACGCGATGGGGTTCAGGGTGAGCGCCACGACGACGAACACGATCGACAGCGACGCGAGCAGGATGCTCAGCGCGACCTCGTTCGGCGTCTTCTGTCGGCTGGCGCCCTCGACGAGCGCGATCATCCGGTCGACGAACGTCTCGCCGGGCTTCGAGGTGATGCGCACGACGATCCGGTCGGACAGCACCCGCGTGCCGCCGGTGACGGCGGACCGGTCGCCGCCGGACTCGCGGATCACGGGCGCGGACTCGCCGGTGATGGCGGACTCGTCCACGGACGCGATGCCGTGCACGATCTCGCCGTCGCCCGGCACCAGGTCGCCCGCGGAGACCACGACGACGTCGCCGAGGTCCAGGTCGGCCGACGACACGTCGTCGAGCGCGGCGCGCAGGGCACCCGGGTCGGCGGCGGTGTCGTACCCGGCGACGCGGTGCGCGACGGTCGCCGTCCGGGTCTGGCGGAGCGTGTCCGCCTGGGCCTTGCCGCGGCCCTCCGCGACCGACTCGGCGAGGTTCGCGAACACCACGGTGAGCCAGAGGAACAGCGCGATCACCGCGGTGAAGGAGCCGGGGACGACGGTGCCGCCCGAGGTCACGGGCCCGCCGAGGAACGGCTCGACGACGGCGAGCACGGTGGTCAGCGCGGCGCCGACCCACACGACGAACATCACGGGGTTGCGCCACATCTGGCGCGGGTCGAGCTTGCGGAACGCGCCCGGCAGGGCGGTCCGCACCTGGGCCCAGGAGAAGGCCCCGCCCGGCGTGCGGGAGGTCGTCGAGGACGAGGGATCGGGTGACGACGGGGAGTCGGTCGCGGTGGTGAGGGGAGTGGTCAGTGGGGTGGACATGGTCAGACGAGCCCTTCCGCCAGGGGACCCAGCGCGAGAACGGGGAAGTAGGTGAGCGCGGTGAGGACGACGACGACCCCGACGAGCAGCCCGACGAACAGCGGGCGGTGCGTGGGCAGCGTCCCCGCGGTGGCGGGCACCTTGTCCTGCCGGGCCAGCGACCCGGCAAGGGCGAGCACGAGCACGATCGGCACGAAGCGCCCGAGCAGGATCGCGACGCCGAGCGCCGTGTTCAGCCACGGCGTGTTCGCCGTCAGGCCGGCGAAGGCCGAGCCGTTGTTGTTGGCGGCCGAGGTGAACGCGTACAGGACCTCGGACATGCCGTGCACGCCCGGGTTCCAGATCGACGTCGAGGTGACGCTCTCGCGCAGCGGCGGGATCGCGAAGCTCAGCGCGGTGCCCGCCAGCACGAGCGTGGGCGTGACGAGGATGTAGAGGCTCGCGAGCTTGATCTCGCGGGGCCCGATCTTCTTGCCCAGGTACTCGGGCGTGCGGCCCACCAGCAGCCCCGCCACGAAGACCGCGATGACGGCCAGCACGAGCATGCCGTAGAGCCCCGACCCGACGCCGCCGGGCGCGACCTCGCCGAGCATCATGTTGAGCATCGGGACCATGCCGCCCAGCGCGGTGAACGAGTCGTGCATCGCGTTGACGGCGCCGGTCGACGTCGTCGTGCTGGTCGTCGCGAAGAGCGTGGTCCCGACGATGCCGAACCGCGCCTCCTTGCCCTCCATGGCGCCGCCGGCGAGCTGCGGGGCGGTGCCGTTGCCGGCCGACTCGAGCGCCGTCAGCGCGGCGAACGAGGCCACGAAGATCACGCCCATCGCGGCGAGGATCGCGTACCCCTGCCGGAGGTCGCCCACCATCCGCCCGAACGTGCGGGGCAGCGAGAACGGGATCGCCAGCATGAGGAGGACCTCGACGAGGTTCGTCCACGCCGTCGGGTTCTCGAACGGGTGCGCCGAGTTCGCGTTGAAGAACCCGCCGCCGTTGGTGCCGAGCAGCTTGATGGCCTCCTGGGAGGCGACCGGGCCGCCCGGGATGCTCTGGGCCCCGCCGGCGACGGTCGTCACGTCGGTGAAGCCGGCGAAGTTCTGCACGACGCCGCCGACGATCAGCACCACCGCGCCCACCACCGAGATCGGCAGCAGGATGCGCAGGCAGCCTCGGACCAGGTCCACCCAGAAGTTGCCGATCGTGCCCGTGCGGCGGTGGGCGAACCCGCGCACCAGCGCCACGGCCACGGCCATGCCGACCGCCGCGGAGACGAAGTTCTGCACCGCCAGCCCGGCGAGCTGCACGGTGTACCCCAGCGTCTGCTCGGGGGAGTACGACTGCCAGTTCGTGTTCCCCACGAACGACGCGGCCGTGTTGAACGAGAGGTCCGGGGACGGCGCCGGCAGCCCCAGCGAGGTCGGCAGCCACTGCTGCGTGCGCTGGAGCGCGTAGACGATCAGCAGCCCGACGACGGAGAACGCCAGCACGCCGCGCGCGTACGCCTGCCAGGTCTGGCCGGACCGCGGGTCGACGCCCAGGACTCTGTAGAGGCCCCGCTCGACGCGCCAGTCGCGGGGGGTGGTGTACACGGTCGCCATGTAGTCCCCGAAGGACCGGTGGACGGCGGCCAGGACGAGGGCGACGGTCCCGAGCGCGAGGACCGCCCCGACCCAGCCCATCAGAACCTCTCCGGCTTCACGAGGGCCACCACGAGGTAGACCAGCGCGGCCACGCCGAGCGCCGCGGCGAGGAGCTCGACGACGATCACAGCTTCTCCACCGCCTTCGCGATCCCGGCCACCAGCGCGAACAGGGCGATCACGCCCAGCACGTAGACGACGTCAAGCACCAGCACGTCCCCACTTCGAGTTCGACGGCCGGCCTCCGGAAGGGGGTCGGGCCGGGCGCCCGTCCCGGGTGCCGACGTCGATGCAACACCTGCCGGAGGCGCCTGAGGCCCGTCCTCACGGGATCCATACGGCGCCCGGGCGCACCCTGACGGAAGCCCTACGGGCGAGGGCGCCGCCGCGGAAAAACGGGGCCGCGCGCCGGTCGGCCGTGGCAGGGTGCGCGCATGGACTCCGTCGACGACGACACCCGGGCCGCGTGGGCCATCGCCTCACGCAAGTACACCGACGAGTACGAGGACCACCTCGAGCTGGCGCGCACGGTCGAGCTGCTGCCCGTGGAGGTCGCCGTGCTGGGGGAGATCGTCCCCGGGGCCGACGTCGTGCACCCGATGAGCGGCAACGGCCTGGACGACGTGGCCCTCGCGCGCCTCGGGGCGCGGTCGGTGCACGGGCTGGACTACAGCCCGGCGCCGGTGGCGAGCGCGCAGCGCCGGGCCGACGAGCTGGGCCTGCCCTGCCGCTACACGCGCGCGACGCTCCCCGACAGCGGGCTCGACGACGGGTGCGCGGACCTCGTCTACACCGGCAAGGGCGCGCTCATCTGGGTCGCGGACCTGCCGGTGTTCCTCGCCGAGGTGCGCCGGCCGCTGCGGCCGGGCGGGTGGTTCTTCGTGTACGAGGCCCACCCGCTGGTGCCGCTGTGGGCGTGGGACGAGGACGAGGCCCGGCTGCGCCCGGACCGGGGGTACTTCGAGGCGTCGCACGTCAACGACACGTTCCCCGGCCACGGCGCGGTGGAGCGGCAGCGCACGCTCGCCGAGACCGTCATGGACTGCCTCCGCGCGGGGTTCGAGATCGAGCACCTCGAGGAGCACCCCGAGCCCTTCTGGCGCCCCGACGGCATCGACGCCGCCGCCTGGGACGGCCGCGTCCCGAACGCGTTCAGCCTGCTCGCGCGGAGGCCGTGAGCACGACGCCGCGCCCGCCCCCCTGGTGGGCAGCGGGCGCGGCGGGGGCGGTTCAGGAGGCCGCCGGCTCCTCGTGGTCGGTCGGGGTGTGGACGATGTCGTAGTAGACGTCCGCGTTCCCCTCCTCGGGGAACACCCGGTAGGTGAACTCCTCGTCGGTCAGGGTGACGATGTCGGAGTCGCGCTCGAACTGCACCTCGCCGGCGTCGTCCTTCGCGACGATGTGGCGGGTCGTGCCCTCCTCGTCGACGGTCCAGTCGCCCTGCATCTTCGGGCTGTCGTCCAGGTTGTACATCGTGAACGTGCCGTCGGCGTCGAAGTAGGCCCAGCCCACGAAGGTGCTGACGTTCTTATCGTCGAGGGCGACGTCCTCGCCGTCGGCGTCGGTCGCGCCGGTGGTCTCCCACGCGGTCGACGCGAGCACGTCCGACGGCGTCTGCGCCTCGTCCGCCGTCGCGGCCTCGTCCGCCGCGACGGTGCCGGAGCCCGCCGCGTCGGCCTCGCCGGTGCTGCAGGCGGTGAGGGCACCCAGCGCGATCAGCGCCGAGAGGGCGAGCGTGGCGGGCTTCGTCGACTTCGTGAGCTTCATGAGGGCTGTCCTTCTCTCGTGGCCGGGGCCGTGGTGCGCGTCCCGGGAGGTCGGTGCGTCGGATCCATCGTGGTTCCGGGCGCCGGCCGCCCACATCGCCTGGCGGGCTCGACGGAGATCAGCCGAACGGATGAGGCGGGAGCGCTCCGCCGGTCTGCCAGGATGTCGCCCGTGGTGAGCCATGTGGCGCGGTACCGGGCCGGGGAGCAGGACGACGTGTGGCGCGACCTGCGGGCCCTGGGCCTCCGGGTCTTCGACGAGCCGCACCGCGAGGACGCGCTCGCCGTGGCGCGCGAGATGGCGCTGCGCGCGCGACGCAACGTCGAGGTGCTGGTGGAGCGGCTGGAGGCGGACGGGTTCGCCGCCGCCTGCAACGACGACGACGCGACGCCCCGCCCCGCGCACGTGCCCCCGGGGCCCGACGCGGAGGCCCTGGCGGCCTGGATGGAGGAGGAGCTCGCGCCGTTCCCGATGACGGTCGCGGCCTGGGTGCGGCACGTCGGCGACGTGTGGCTCGTCGGGGACCACCCGCGGTGGCCCGAGAGCGTGCTGGCCGACCCGCTCGTCGTCGAGCTGGAGCACTCCACCCATGGCGGTGGCGCGCGCGGGTACTACGCGCAGGAGTGGAGCCGGTGGCGCGCCGACCCCGACCCGGTGCAGGCCTTCCAGGTCGACTTCGCCCCCGACGCGCTCCACAAGGCGAACATCAGCGGTGACGGCCCCTACGGGATCCTGCTGCCCGGCGAGGGCGTCGACGGCCGCGTGGGGCCGGCCCTCTGGTTCGTGGACGACCTCAACACCGCCTTCGCCGCCGGCGGCTTCCCGGAGGAGCTGCGCGACGAGGGCTACGTCGACCCGCCCGCCGGGCTCCGCGAGACGCTCGCCCGGGACCTCCTGCGGCTCTGAGGCCCGCAGCCGCGGGACCTCACCGGCGCGGGCGCGCAGGCACGAACCGCAGCAGCGCGCCCGGCGGCAGCTGGCCCAGCAGCCACAGGTGGGTCGACGCCACGGCCGCGATCACGGGGTAGCCGCCCGTGAGCGGGTGGTCGACGCCGAACAGCACCGGCAGGCCGTCCGGCGGCACCTGCAGCGCGCCCGTCACGCAGCCCTCGCTGGGCAGCTCGCGGGCCCGCGCGTCGGCCGTCCGGGTCAGGGGCGCGCCGTCCAGCCGGAGGCCCACCCGGTCCGAGCGGTCGGTCACCCGCCACTCCTGGTCGAGCAGCGTGGCGTGGTCCGCGAACCAGTCGTCGTGCGGGCCCCGCACGACGGGGAGCGTCGTGACCTCGCCCGGCGCGGGCAGCGTCGCCGGTTCCGGCGCCCCGACGTCGTCCACCGCCACCGCCGGGATCCCGTGCGCGGGCGTCCGGCCCCGCCCGACACCGACACCCGGGCCGGAGGCGCGCCCACCGCGCAGAGGCGTGCCCGGGGCGAGGGGGGAGGGGCCCAGGTGGGCGAGGGTGTCGGTGGCGCGCGAGCCGAGCACGGGCCACGCGTCGATCCCGCCGCGGACGGCGACGTACGTGCGGTGACCGCGGGCGGGGGCGCCCAGCGCGAGCTCGTCGCCGTCGCGCAGGCGGAACGCCCGCGCCAGGGGTGCGCGGCGGGCGTCGTCCGGGTGGTCGCCGCGGTGCACGACGGCGCCCGCGTCCGCCCCGGCGAGCGCGACGACGACGTCGGCGCGGGCACGCAGCCGCAGCCCGCCGCCCACGGCCTCGACGGCGGACGCCCCGGCCGGGTTGCCCACCGCGCGGTTCGCGGCGCGCAGGCTGCGCGGGTCGGCCGCGCCCGACGCGGACACGCCGAGGTGCGCCAGCCCAGGGCGGCCGAGGTCCTGCACCAGCGCCAGCAGCCCCGGTGTCACGACCTCCAGCGCCGTGGCCGACGTCGGCGCGGCGGCCCCGGTTCGCATCGGCGGTCCGGTCCGCCGCGCCGGGCCGGAGCTGCCGCCGTGGACCGGCCCGGCGCCCCGGACCGACTCGCGCACGGCGACGAACCGGACGCGGTCGCCGGGAGCCCACGGGGTGGGCGGGTCGCGGTCGGCGTCCCAGGTGACGACGTCGGTACGACCGACCAGCTGCCACCCGCCCGGGCTGGCGCGGGGGTAGACGCCCGAGTACGGGCCGGCGAGCGCCACGGAGCCGGCGGGCACCCGGGTGCGCGGCGACTCGCGCCGCGGCACGACGAGCCCGGCGTCGTCACCGGTCAGGTAGGCGAACCCCGGGGCGAAGCCGACGAACCCCACGACCCACGACGCCCCCGTGTGCCGCCGCACCACCTCCTCCGGGGCGCACCCGAGCAGCCGTGCGACGTCGGCCAGGTCCTCGCCGTCGTACACCGTGGGGATCTCGACGAGCCGCCCGCCGGCCGTCGTCCCGGCCCCGTCCCCGGCCCCGTCCCCGGCCGGGCGACCGGCCGCGGACGCCCGCGCGCGCAGCTCGTCCGCGAGGCGTGCCGCGGGCAGCCGCCACGGGTCGAACGGGACCAGCAGCGTGCGCGCGCCGGGCACGGGCTGCCCGACGCCGGCGACGGGGTCGTCGCGCAGCGACGCGTCCAGCGCGAGCGCGTGCGCGAGGTCGTCCACCTCGACGAGCAGGGCGTCGTCGCGCACGGGCAGGACACGCACGGGCAGGACGCGCGCCGGCCCGCTCACTCAGGCACCCGTCGTCGCCGGGGCGAACGGGGCGAGGGTGACGCCCGCGTCGTCGAACACCGCGCGGACCCGCCGCGCCATCGCGACCGCGCCCGGGGTGTCGCCGTGCACGCACACGGAGTCCGCGGGCACCCGCACCACGCTGCCGTCGACGGCCTCGACCACGCCCTCGGTGACGAGCCGCAGCATCCGCCGGGCCACGACGTCCGGGTCGTGCAGGACGGCGCCCGGCTCGCCGCGGGGCACCAGCGTGCCGGCGTGCGTGTAGGCGCGGTCGGCGAACGCCTCCGCGGCGGTGGGCAGGCCCGCGGCCTCGGCCGCGGCGAGGGAGAGCGTGCCCGGCAGCCCGAGCAGCACGAGGGCCGGGTCGACGGCGGCGACGGCGGCGGCGACGTCGTCCGCCACCCGCCGGTCCACGGCCGCTCGGTGGTACAGCGCGCCGTGCGGCTTCACGTAGGTGACGCGGGTGCCCTCGGCGGCGGCCAGGGCCTGCAGCGCGCCGATCTGGTAGACGACGTCGGCCCGCAGCTCGGCCGACGGGACGTCGATGTCGCGTCGTCCGAAGCCCGCGAGGTCGCGGTACCCGACGTGCGCCCCGACGGCCACGCCGCGGACGGCGGCCAGGCCGACCGTGCGCCGGATCGTGGCCGGGTCGCCGGCGTGGAAGCCGCACGCCACGTTGGCCGACGACACGACGTCGAGCATCGCCTCGTCGTCGCCCAGGGTCCAGCGGCCGAAGCCCTCGCCGAGGTCGCTGTTGAGGTCGACGGTGGTCATGCGTCCAGTCTGCCGCGCGGCACCTCCGCGGGCGGGGCCGTATCACCGCGCCGGACGGTTGCTCCGGTCATGGTGTGCGGATGAGCGGTGCGTGAACTCTTGTCGCAGGGGTGGCAGGAGCGTGGAGCGTGACGCACAGTAAAGGGACGGTCCTGTCGCCCGTGTCACACGACGACCCCGGGGTGTGACAGGATCCGAGCGCTGAGCAGTGCCGATGGGGGAGGTTCGTCGTCGTGAGGTCTCCGAAGGACACCGGACGGGGCGTGCGTGTCGGCAGGTTGCTCGCGACGGCGACGGCGACGTGCGTGCTCGCGACGGGGTTCCTCGCGGCCCCCGTGGCCGGCCTCCCGTGGAACGACGGCCGCCTCCAGACCCTCGCCGCCGACCAGCACACCCCCGACGTCGGGGCCGGCAGCCCGGTGGGCGAGGGCGTCTCCGTGGGTGTGGTCGGGACGCCGACGTCGACCGGCCCGACGACGCTCCAGGAGGTGCTGGGCGTCCTCGAGCGTGCGGAGCTCGCCAGCCAGGACGCGGGCCGGAGGGTGACGCCCGCCGTGGACCAGGCCGCCGCCGAGCTCGGCATGCTGCTGAGCACGTACCTCGCGCAGCAGGCCGCCAGGTCGTCCGACCGCCCGTTCGCGGCCGCGGACGTCGAGACGCCCTCGCCGGTGCTCCCGGCCCCAGCCACCGAGCCGGACGCGACCGAGCCGGACGCGACCGAGCCGGAGGCGGTGGCCGTCGCACGCCAGGTCGCGATCGACCCCGCCGACGAGCCCTCCCCCCTGGCCACGGGGGAGCAGCCGGACGCCGCGCAGCCGGACGCCGCGCAGCCGGACGGGAAGCCGGCCGACGAGAGCGCGCACGACGGCGACGAGGTGACGTTCGACGACCTCGTCGTCGCCGCCACCCGCCTGGCGACGCTGCTGGACCCGGCGACCACGACGCTCGAGGCGGGCATCCTGCCGGCGGGGGCGGACGGCACGGTCGCCGCGCGCGCCACGCTGACGGCGAGCCTGCTCGAGGTCGTCGACCGCTACGGCCGGAGCACGGCGGGCTACGCCAACGGGCGCATCCCGACGTCGGCGCTTTGCCCGCTCGACTTCGCTCCCGGACACATGCTGCGCTGCGACGCCGCCGAGCAGCTCTCCGCGCTCAGCAAGGAGTACGAGAAGGAGTTCGGGGTGCCCATCCCGATGACCGACTCGTACCGCTCGCTGGAGCTCCAGATCCGCGTCAAGGCCACCAAGGGCTGGCTCGCGGCGACGCCGGGCACGTCGAACCACGGCTGGGGCCTCGCCGTCGACCTGGGCTACCCGATCTCCACCTTCACGTCCGCCGAGCACGCGTGGATGCGCGTGCACGCCCCGGACTACGGCTGGGACAACCCGTCGTGGGCGCGCCTCACGGGCTCGAAGCCCGAGCCGTGGCACTTCGAGTTCTTCGCCGCCGGCCCCGTGCCCGACCGGGCGTGGGAGTCCGACGACGTCGCGACCGGCGGCGGCCCGTCCCCCGCCGAGCGCGCGGACAAGGGCGCCGCGTCCGGCAAGGGCTCGAAGGCAGGGTCCACGGGCGGCTCGAAGGACGCGAAGGACACGTCCAAGGACAGGTCCAAGGACAAGGACAAGGCTGCCGACGAGCCAGGGAAGTCGTCCGGCACCGACCCGAAGGGCTCGGGCAAGGGCAAGGGGTCCGACGACGGTGAGGGCTCCGGCAAGGGCGACGGCGGGTCGGGCTCCGGGTCGGAGACGCCCGCGAAGGTGAGCGTGCCGAACCTCGCCGGCGAGACGCTCGCCACGGCCGAGAAGAAGCTCAAGGCGCTCGGGCTCAAGGTGACGACGAAGGAGAAGCCGGACCCGAAGGCGCCCGAGGGCACGGTCGTCGAGACGCGGGGCGCGGGCACGAAGGTGTCGAAGGGGTCGACCGTCACTCTCGTGGTCTCGAGCGGCCCGCCGGCACCGGCCACGGTGAAGGTCCCGGACGTCACCGGGTGGACCGTCGCCGACGCGCGGGCGAAGCTCAAGGGCCTCGGGTTCGTGGTGGCCCTGGACCCGGCGGACGGCGTCGAGGACGGCGACCTGGTGGTCGCCACGAAGGGAGCGGGCAGCGCGGTGCCGAAGGGCTCGACCGTCGTCCTGTCCTGGGGCGACGCGGAGTCCGTCCCGGACGTCGCCGGGAAGTCGGTCGCCGACGCGCGGGCGGAGCTCGAGGCGCTCGGGTTCGACGTGAGCACCGACCCCGTGGAGGGTGTCGGGGACGACGACGTGGTCGCGAAGACCGTGGGCGCGGGGACGGTGGTGCTGACGGGCTCGACCGTCACGCTCGTGGTCACCGTCGACGGCTCCTCGAAGGACCCGGACGCCGAGGACACCGAGGAGTCCGCGGACGCGACGGACGCCGGGTGACGGTCGGGGAGCCCGCCGAGCCGCCCACCGAGACCCCCGGAGAGCGGCGGACGCGCGAGGCGCTGGAGGCGTCGGGGATCGCGTTCGACATCGTCCGGCACGGCCCGGTGCGCTCGCTCGCGGAGGCCGCGGCCGCGCGCGGCGTCACGCCGGCGCAGGTGGTGAAGACGATCGTCGTGCGCCGCGGGGACGGCGACTTCCTGTTCGTGCTGGTGCCGGGCGACCGCACCATCGCGTGGCCGCGGCTGCGGTCGCTGCTCGGGGTGTCGCGGCTGTCGATGCCGGACAAGGAGGTGGCGCGCGACGTCACCGGGTACGAGCGCGGCACCATCACGCCGTTCGGCTCGCTCACGGCCTGGCCGGTGGTCGCGGACTCGCGCATCCCGGAGGCGGGGCCGGTGTCGGTCGGGGGCGGTGGGCACGGGGTCTCCGCGACGGTCGACGGCGGTGAGCTGGTGCACGTCCTCGACGCCCGGGTCGCGGACGTCACCGACCTGGACGACCCTGGACCGGCGGGCCCCGCCCGCGCGGCGCCGGCCGGACCGGCGTCGACCCGCCAGGATTGAAAGGATGCTGGACGAATCCGCCTGACGGGGGAACACTCGACGCGGGCCGTTCGCTGTACAGAGAGGACGCAGACGGCGTCCCCAGGCCGCACGGCCCCACGCACGGGAGCATCACGACCACATGGACATCGACAGCAGCAGCGATCCGGGCCCGAGCTCGGGGATCGCGTCCCGTACCACCGACCAGGCGACGGTCCTCACCCTGTGGGGCGAGGTCGACGCGGCGCTGCGCGAGGCGGCGAGCGACGCCATGGCGGCGCTGGCGGCGCGGGGCAGCGCGCACCCCATCGTGCTGGACACCCGGGACGTCACGTTCATCGACTCGTCCGGGGTCGCGTTCATCCTGCAGGTGTACATGCTGGGCCAGGAGACCGGCACGTCCGTGAGCCTGTACCAACCGTCCGAGGCGGTCGCGGAGGTGCTGGACATGGTCGGCATGGGCGGCCGCATCCCCCTCGCGGAGGCGGCGCCCGCCGGCCGGGCCGGCTGAGCGGGTGGCCGCCCAGGTCGACAGCGGCGTCGACGAGAGCACCGTCCGGGCCGCGCGCCTCGCCGCCACCGGTCTGCGCGAGCAGCGCCTGCCCGACGCGCCCGCCGTCGTGGACGCGCTCCTCGCGGTGCAGGGGCAGGAGCTGCAGCCCGCGCTGTGGGGCCTCTCGCGGCGGGTGACGCCGTCCGCGCGCCCCGGCCGCGCCGCCCTCAACGCGGCGCTCGCCGACGGCGAGCTGCTGCGCACCCACCTGCTGCGCCCCACCTGGCACCTGGTGCGGCCGCGCGACGCGCGGTGGCTGCTCGAGCTCAGCGCGCCGCGCGTCGAGAGGCTGATGGCGTCGACCGAGCGGTCGTGGGACCTCGGCGACCTGGGCCCTGGCACGGACGCGGTCGCCGCCGCGGTCGCGGACGGGCCGCGCACGCGCGCGCAGATCAAGGCCGAGCTGGTCGCCCGTGGCGTGCTCGACCCCGACGCGCCCGGCCTCGCGTTCACCCAGATGCTCATGCACGCGGAGCTGCAGCGCCTCGTGATCAGCGGGCCGCCGCCCGTCGGCAAGGAGCTGCAGCACCAGTCGTACGCGACCTTCGACGACCGCGTGCCCGCCGGCTACGGCCCGCTGGGCGAGCGGTTCGACGCCGAGGCGGCCGTCGTCGAGCTGTGGCGCCGCTACCTGCCCGGCCGCGGCTTCGCGACCCTCAACGACCTGCGGCTGTGGGCCGACGTCACCGTCCGCGACCTCGCGCCGGCGCTCGCGGCGCTGACGGACGCGGGGGAGGTGGTCCAGGTGGCGGGCACGGGCGACCTCGACGGCCTGACCCTCGTCGCGACGGCCGCCACCGCCGCCCGGTGGGCCGGCGGGGCGCCCCCGGCCGACCAGGGGGCCGACCCGGGGGCCGACCG
Source organism: Isoptericola sp. NPDC056578 (assembly GCF_042793275.1). Taxonomy (NCBI): domain Bacteria; kingdom Bacillati; phylum Actinomycetota; class Actinomycetes; order Micrococcales; family Promicromonosporaceae; genus Isoptericola; species Isoptericola sp. NPDC056578. Next base: position 30,606 of record NZ_JBHTVC010000005.1, on the reverse strand, counting down.
GGCGGCCGAGGACGGTCCGGTCGCCGACCTGCTGCAGGCCTACGACGAGCTGCTGATGTCGTACCGCGAGACCCGGCACGTCGTGCTCGACCCGGCCCTGCCGCCGCAGGACCGCGCCGGGGCGTACGTGCACTCGGCGGCGGTGGACGGCGTCGTCGCCGGGCGCTGGCGCTGGCCGGCGGGCGTCGGGCAGCGCGTCGACGTGCAGTGGCTGCGTGACCCGGCCCCGGCCGAGCGGGCCGCGCTGGACGCCGCCGTCGCGGACCTCGACGCGTACCTGGACTGAACCTGGACCGGGCCGCCGCGCGCGCCGTCCGGATGGCAGGGTGGTGCCGTGCATCTCAACTGGGCCGGCAACCTCACGTACTCCGCACGCTCCGTCGTGCGCCCCGCGTCGCTGGAGGAGCTCGCCGACGTGCTCACCGCCGGCGGACCGGTGCGCGCGCTGGGGTCGCGCCACTCGTTCAACGACGTCGCCGACACGGACGGCGTGCACGTCCAGGTGGACGGTCTCGACGACGGCCGCCCCGCGGTGGAGCCGCTGACCGGTGACGACGGGGCCGAGGGCGACGTCGTGTCCGTGAACGCGGGCCTGCGCTACGGCGAGGTGTCCCGCGCCCTGCACGCCACCGGACGCGCGCTGGGGAACCTGGCGTCCCTGCCGCACATCTCGGTGGCGGGTGCGGTCGCCACGGCCACGCACGGCTCCGGCGACACGAACCAGAGCCTCGCGAGCGCGGTCGAGGGCCTGGAGATCATGACGCCGGGCGGCGAGCTGCGGCGCATCACGCGCGCGAGCGACCCCGACGTCTTCCCCGGCACGGTCGTGTCGCTCGGGGCGCTGGGCGTCGTGACGCGCGTCGAGCTGCGGACGGTCCCGGCGTACCTGGTGCGGCAGGACGTCGCGGCGGAGGTCCCGTGGGACACGTTCGTCGCGAGCTTCGACGCGATCACGTCCGCCGCGTACTCGGTGAGCGCCTTCACCAGCTGGGACGAGCCGGCCGTCCGCCACGTGTGGTTCAAGTCCGTGGCCCGCGCCGACCGGCCCGAGGTGCGCGGGCTCGCCCCCGACTTCCTGCGCTGGTCGGACGTGCCGGTCCACCCGCTGCCGGGCGTGGACCCGTCGGCGTGCACCGAGCAGCTCGGCGTGGACGGGCCGTGGCACGAGCGGCTGAGCCACTTCCGGCTGGAGTTCACCCCGTCGGCCGGCGACGAGGTGCAGTCGGAGTACCTGCTGCCGCGCCGCAACGCGGCCGCCGCGATCGAGGCGATGCGCCGCCTCGGCCCGACGGTGGCGCCGCTGCTGCAGACCAGCGAGATCCGCACCGTCGCCGCCGACGACCTGTGGCTCAGCCCGTTCGACGAGCCCTCGGTGGGCTTCCACTTCACGTGGCTGCCGCGCGAGGACGAGGTGCGGGCCGTGCTGCCCGCCGTCGAGCAGGCGCTGGTGCCGCTGGGGGCCCGGCCGCACTGGGGCAAGGTCAGCACGCTCGACGCGCCGACGACGACGGCGATGTTCCCCCGGTTCGACGACTTCCGGCGCCTCGCCGCGCGGTTCGACCCCGAGGGCCGCCTGCACGGCGGGCTGGTGGGCCGCCTGCTCGCGTCCTGACCTGCCCGGCAGGTCAGTCGTCGTCGCGGTTCTCGCGGACCTTCTCCACGCCCTCCTTGAGGAGGAAGAGCGGCAGGACGAAGGCCGCGAGCATGCCCGCCAGCCACACGATGACCGGGCCGATGATCCAGCCGGCGACGCCGCCGACGTCGAGCCCGTCGGTGAAGACCACCGCCACGATGAGGGCGACGAAGGTCGAGAGCAGGCCGACGCCGCCGACGAGCGCGGGGGCGTTGTTCCGGGCTGCCTTGGTGAGGAACGGGGAGATGATCGCCTGCGCCACGGCGAAGATGACGATGGCGAGGATGAAGCCGAGCGGCTCCGACCAGTTGATGGAGAACGTCTGCAGGTCGAAGGCGGCGAAGATCCCTGCGGCGACGAGCACCCCTACCGTCGCCGCCAGCAGAAACACGGCCGTGCGGAGCAGGAACCTGATCATCTTCGGAGCATATGGAGACGCTGGCCACACGGCACCTCGGGGGTTTGCCGGGGGGTATACCGAACGTGTAAGAGAGGAGAGAACTCCAGAGAGGTGATTGATGCAGCTGTTGCCGTCCGACACGGAAAAGCTCCTGCTGAGCGTCGCGGGCATGGTGGCCCGTGACCGCCGAGAGCGAGGGGTCCTCCTCAACCATCCGGAGGCCGTGTCGTTGTTGTCCTGCTGGGTGATCGAGCGCGCGCGGGAGGGCGCACGGGTCGCCGACCTGATGAACGACGGCCGCACCGTGCTCGGCCGCCACGAGGTGATGGACGGGATCCCGGAGATGATCCCCAACCTCCAGGTCGAGGCCACCTTCCCCGACGGGCGCAAGCTCGTGACGATCACGGAGCCGATCCAGTGATCCCGGGCGAGATCCGCACCCGCCCCGAGCCGCTCGAGCTGAACGCGGGCCGCGAGCGCCAGAGCGTCGTGATCCTCAACGGCGGCGACCGCCCCGTCCAGATCGGCTCCCACCTGCACCTGCCCGACGCGAACCCGGCGCTGCGCTTCGACCGTGAGGCCACCCGCGGGTTCCGCCTCGACGTGCCCGCGGGCACGTCGGTCCGGCTGGAGCCGGGCGTGAGCCGCACGGTGCACCTCGTCGCCCTCGGTGGCCGGCGCTTCGTGCCCGGCCTGCAGATCCGCGACCTGTCGCGCGAGCCGGAGTCCGTCGAGCGCGAGCCGCGACCGGTGGTGCCGTTCGGCACGCCCGGCGTGGACGTCCCGGAGCCGCAGAACGCGTCGGCCACGCCGATGCGCGTGGGCGAGGTCGAGGCGCACGACGGCGACCCGGCCGACGTCGAGCCCACCGATCCTGAGTCCAGCCCGCCCACCCACCCGACGAACGGCCCGACGAACGGCCCGACGACCACGGAGGAGGACCGGTGACCCAGATCGACCGGCGCGCGTACGCGCAGCTGTACGGCCCGACGACGGGCGACCAGGTGCGCCTCGCGGACACGGACCTGTGGATCGAGGTCGAGCAGGACCTCACCGCGGGCGGCGACGAGGCGACGTTCGGCGGCGGCAAGACCATCCGCGAGTCCATGGGCCAGGGCGTCACGCTGCGCTCCGAGGGCGCGCCGGACCTGGTGATCACCAACGTCCTGATCCTCGACCACTGGGGCATCGTGCGGGCCGACGTCGGCGTGCGCGACGGCCGCATCGTGGCGATCGGGAAGGCCGGCAACCCCGACGTCATGGACGGCGTGCACCCCGACCTGCGGATCGGGCCGAGCACGGACGTGATCGCGGGCGAGGGCAAGATCCTCACCGCCGGCGCCGTCGACACGCACGTGCACTTCCTCAGCGAGATCGAGATGCGCGAGGCGCTCGTCACCGGCACGACGACGGTGGTGGGCGGCGGCACCGGCCCGACCGAGGGGTCCAAGGCCACCACGGTGACGCCGGGCGCCCGGTCGCTGACGATGATGCACCGCGCCCTGGACGACCTGCCGCTCAACGTGCTGCTGTTCGGCAAGGGCAGCACCGTCTCGCAGGACGCGCTGGCCGAGGAGGCCCTCGCGGGCGCCGGCGGCTACAAGGTGCACGAGGACTGGGGAGCCACCCCGGCGGCGATCGACGCGGCGCTGCGCGCGGCGGACGAGTTCGGCCTCCAGGTGGCCCTGCACGCCGACAGCCTCAACGAGACCGGGTACGTGCAGCACACGCTGGAGGCGATCGGCGGGCGCGGGATCCACGTCTTCCACGCCGAGGGCGCGGGCGGCGGGCACGCGCCCGACATCATCGTCACGGCGGGGGAGCGCAACATCCTGCCGGCGTCGACCAACCCGACGCTCCCGTTCACCGTGAACACGGTGGACGAGCACCTCGACATGCTGCTGGTGGTGCACCACCTCAACCCGCGCGTGCCGGAGGACCTCGCCTTCGCCGAGTCGCGGATCCGCGCGTCGACGATGGCGGCCGAGGACGTCCTGCAGGACATGGGTGCCCTGTCGATCACGTCGACGGACGCGCAGGCCATGGGCCGCATCGGCGAGCTGATCTGCCGCACCTGGCAGGTGGCGCACGTGATGAAGAACCGGTTCGGCACGCTCGGCTCCAGCCTGCCGGCCGACAACGAGCGAGCCCGCCGGTACGTCGCGAAGTACACGATCTGCCCGGCCGTGGCGCACGGCATCGACCACGAGGTCGGCTCCGTCGAGGCGGGCAAGCTGGCCGACCTGGTGCTGTGGGACCCGGCGTTCTTCGGCATCCGCCCGGCCGCGGTCATCAAGGGCGGCGCGATCGTGGCGGCCCCTCTCGGCGACCCGAACGGGGCGGTGCCCGCCCCGCAGCCGGTGTTCATGCGCCCGGCGCTCGCCGCCCAGGCGTCGTCGGCGCCGGGCCTGGCGGTGACGTTCGTGGCGCAGGCGGCGCTGGACGACGGGCTGGAGGAGCGGCTGGGGCTGCGGCGCCGGCTGGAGGCGATCCGGCCCACCCGCGACGTCACCAAGCTCGACATGCCGAACAACACGGCGCTGCCGCGCATCGACGTCGACCCGGAGACGTTCGCCATCAGCATCGACGGGGAGCCCGTGCGGGCCCAGCCCGTGGACGTGGTGCCGCTGGCCCAGCGGTACTCGATGTTCTAGATGGCGACCGCCGCTGCCCCCGCCGGGGCGGCCGGCCTCGGCGCGCTGCTGCTCGCCGACGGCCGGCTCCCGGTGGGCGGTCTCGTGTACTCGGCGGGCCTCGAGCCCGGCCTCGCGGACGGCATGACGCAGGCCGACGTGCCCCGGTACCTGCGCGCCCGGCTGCGCACCGTCGGGCTCGTGGACGCCGCCGCGGCGGTGCTCGCGCACCGTGCCGCGACGTCGGACGCCGGGTTCGGGCTCGACGACGTCCAGGAGGCGCTCGCGGCCCGCACGCCGAGCGCGCCCCTGCGCGACGTGCAGGGCGTGCTCGGCCGCGGCCTGGCGCGCCTCGGCGAGCGGCTCCGTCCGGACCACCCGGCCACCGTCGCGCTGCGCGCGCTGGGCCGGGCGCCGCTGCGGCCCGTCGCGCTCGGGTGCGTGGCCGCCGCACTCGGCGTCGACGCGGAGGCGACCGCACGGGCGAGCCTCTACGACGACGCGCAGGCCGTGGCGTCCGCGGCGCTCAAGCTCGAGCCCGGCGACCCGGCGGACGCGGCGGGCTGGGTGCTCGCCGCCGAGCCGGACGTCGCCGCCCTGGTGCGCGCCGCCGTCGCCGTCCCGCACCCCGACGACCTTCCCGCGACCACCGCCCCCCAGGCGGAGGGCTGGTCGCTCACCCATCAGCACAGAACCAGGAGAATCTTCGTTGCCTGAGAACCACACCCCCACCCACGACCACGCCGCACCCGCCCGGGCGCTGCGCCTCGGTGTCGCCGGCCCGGTCGGCGTCGGCAAGTCCACGATCCTCGCCACGCTGTGCCGCGAGCTCGCGGACGAGCTGAGCATGGCCGTCGTTACCAACGACATCTACACGGACGAGGACGCGCGCTACCTGCGGTCCGCCGGCGTGCTGCCGGTCGAGCGGATCCACGCCGTCGAGACCGGCGCGTGCCCGCACACCGCCATCCGCGACGACGTCACGCCCAACCTGCTGGCGGTCGAGGACCTCGAGGAGCGGTTCGCGCCGCTCGACCTCGTCGTCGTGGAGAGCGGCGGCGACAACCTCACCGCGACCTTCAGCCCGGCGCTGGTGGACGCGCAGATCTTCGTGCTCGACGTCGCGGGCGGCGGCGACGTGGCCCGCAAGGGCGGCCCCGGCATCGAGCGCGCGGACCTGCTGGTCGTCAACAAGACCGACCTCGCCCCGTACGTCGGCGTGGACGCGGAGCAGATGGTCGCGGACGCGACGTCGGCCCGCGACGGCCGCCAGGTGCTCGCGCTGAGCCAGCGCGACCCGGAGTCCGTGACGCGCCTGGGCGACTGGGCGCGCGAGGTGCTGCGCAGCTTCCGCGCGGGCCGGCACGTGGCGCAGGACCCGGGCCCGATGGCGCCCCACACCCACGCCGACGGCACCACGCACGCGCACGCGTGACCGCGTCGACCGGCACCGACCGCGGCACGGCGCGTGATGCGGCGGAAGGCACGGCGGGCACGGCGCGCGTGACCGTCGAGCTCGTGGACGGGCGCGCCCGCCTCGTCGAGCTCGTCGGCAGCGTGCACCTGCGCCCGCGGCCGGTGCTGGTCGACGGCCCGCTCGCGCGCGTCGCGCTGGTCGGCACGTTCGCCCTGCTGCTCGCGGGGGACGACGTGCGGGTCGAGCTGCGCGTGGGCGCGGGCGTCGTGCTCGAGCTCATCGAGCCGTCCGGCGTCGTCGCGTACGACGTGCGCGGCGGCGACGGCGCGTCCTGGGCAGTGCACGCGACGGTGGCCGAGGGCGGCGCGTTCGTGTGGAAGGGCGCGCCGTTCGTCGTGACGGCGGGGGCCGACGTCGAGCGCGGCACCGCCGTCGAGCTCGCCGCCGGCGCCCGGGCGCTGATCAGCGAGACGCTGGTGCTCGGCCGCGCGGACGAGCCCGGTGGAGGGCCGCTGCGGTCCCGGTTCCGGGCGCGGCTGGACGGCCGACCGCTGCTGGTCGAGGACCTCGACCTGCGCGACCCGTGGCTCGCCGCCTCGCCCGGCGTCGTCGGCGCGCACCGCGTCGTCGCCTCCGTCATGCTGCTCGGCACGCGGCCGGACGCCGCCGACGGGGAGGGCGAGACGCTCCTCGCCGGCCCGGGCGCGCTGGGGCGCGTGCTGGCGCCGCACGCGCACGAGGCGGACGCCGTCGTCGACGCGACGTGGGCGCGGTGGCGCCCGCTCGTCGCGGCCTGACACCGGGTACGACGCGACCTCTCAGAGCGCGAGCAGCGCGATGCCGGCCACGACGACGAGCGACCCGACGATCTTCACGGCCGGCCGCGGCTCCTTGAACAGCCACCACGCGAGCAGCGTGCCCACGACGATGCTCGACTCGCGGGCCGGCGCCACCAGGGCGATCGGCGACGTCTGCATCGCGACCAGCACGAGGATGTACCCCAGCGGCGACAGCACCGCGACCAGCGCGATCGCCCGGACGTGCTGCCGGCTCATGCGGACCGCCTCCGCGCGGCGGCCGCGGTCGCGCAGCACCGGCGCCAGCGTGAGCGACTGCCACACGGCGTTGCACGCGAAGTAGGCCACCGGGTCGAGGGCGAGCGTCGTGACGGCGTGCCCGTCCCAGAGCGTGTACGCGGCGATGGCGGCGCCGGTCGCGAGACCCCAGCGGACCCCCGCGAGGCCTCGCGACGCGTCCACGCCCGACGCGCCGGAGCTCGCGACCACCGCCACGCCCGCGATCACGACGAGGCCGCCCACCACGTTGACGGCGTCGACGTGCTCGCCGAGCACCACCAGCGCCACGAACATCGTCAGCAGCGGGCCCGTGCCGCGGGCCGTGGGGTAGACGATGCCCAGGTCGGCGCGGGCGTAGCCGGTGTTGAGGGCCACACCGTAGAGGTTGTGCAGCACGCCGGAGACCGCACCGGCGAGCAGGAGGGCGCCGAGGTCGGGCCAGCCGTCGCGGGCCAGGATCACCAGGCCCACCGGCACCCACAGCACCGCCGACGCGGTGGCGTAGAGCCAGACGAAGACGCGCGAGTCGCCGGTGACGCTCTTGGCGGCGACGTTCCAGATCGCGTGCAGCACCGCCGCCGTCAGCACGAGCGCGATGGAGGCCGGGGTCACCGGGTGACCGTACCCGCCGACCCTGCTCGCTACGTCGTCGTGACCGTCGCCGTGCCGGTGATCCACGCGGCGAGCTGCCGCGGCGCGTCGAGGTGTGCCAGGTGACCCTGCCCGGGGAGCACGTGCGTCGTCGCGTGGGGAACGACCCGTCGGACGTCGTCGAACGTCGTCCCGTACGGCGGTCGGCCCCGGTGGGCCCCGCCGACGACGAGGTCGACCCGGCCCGCCCGGCCCGCCAGCCCCTCCGGCAGGGCCGTGGCGTTCAGGGCTGCGGTCTCGGCGTGCACCGGTGCGGCGAGCCGCGTCATCGTCGCCCAGGCGGTCGGGTCGGCCCGCAGGGCCGCGACGTCCCGGGCCTCCAGGCGGGAGACCCGGCCGAGGACGATCTCGACGGTGGCGTCGTCGTCCTCGTCCGCCGCGGCCTGCCCGAGCGCGGCGAGCGCGTCGGCCCCGAACGGCCGGGCGACCGGGTCGTAGGCGACGACGTGCGGCACCGGCTCGTTGCCCGCGAGGTGCAGCGCGATCAGGCCCCCGTAGCTCCAGCCGAACAGCGTGCGGACGCGCGTGAACCCGCGGAGCACGGCGGCGAGGTCGTCGAGCTCGGTCCGCAGCGAGTAGCCGGTAGGGAGGGGGCTCGACGGGTGCCGGCCCCGGCGGTTCACGACGGCGACCGTCGCCCAGCTCTCCAGGGCCCGCGCGACCGGGCCCCAGGCGGCGGCGTCGCTCAGGACCCCCGGGACCAGCACGATCGCGTCGTCGTCGGGCTCCCCGTAGACGTCGACGGCGACCCGGCCGCCGTCCCGCACGGTCACCCATTTCTGTAGCGTTCGCTCCATAACTCGGATTCTGCATCGATCGCTCTAGAATCACAAGGTGCCCACCCGAGCCGCCGGACGCCCCCGTACCTTCGACCGCGACCTCGCGCTGCGGGACGCGGCGCGTCTCTTCTGGCGGCACGGCTACTCCGGCACGTCGACGCGCATGCTCACCACGGCCCTCGGGATCTCCAGCTCGAGCCTCTACGCCGCCTTCGGCTCCAAGGAGCGGCTGTTCGACGAGGCCGTGCGCGCCCACACGGGCCGGTACGGGGACGTCTACGCGCGCGCCGTCCAGGAACCGGACCTGGCCGGGGTGATCGAGCGGGTCCTCGTCGGCTCCGTCGACGAGTTCACCCGGCCGGACGACCAGCCCGGGTGCCTCACGACGAGCGCCGCGATGGCGGACACGTCGGCGACGCTGGACGTCCGGGCCTTCGTCGTCGAGGCGCAGGGGGCCGACGAGGCGCTGCTCCGCGCCCGGGTCGAGCGGGCGGTCGTGGACGGCGACGCGCCGGCGGGCACGGACGCGGGGACCCTGACCGGGCTGGTCCAGACGCTCTGGCACGGCCTCGCGGTCCGCGCCGAGCTGGGTGCCGGCCGCGAGGAGCTCCGCGCTGCCGCCCGCCTCGCCGCGGCGCGGCTCGCGCCGCCGACGTAGCGATTCGTCGCCGTCAGCGCGCAGGACGACGACGATTCGCTACGTCACCTGGCTACGTCACCTGGCAGCAGCACCCGCTCGTCGGCGAGCGCGTCGACCAGCGGGTGGTCGTGGGAGACCAGCAGCACGCCGGCGCCGGCGGCGGCGAGCTCCCGCAGCACCTGCGCGACGGCGGCGGTGGTGGCGGCGTCGAGCATGGCGGTGGGCTCGTCGGCGACGAGGTAGCGCGGCGCGGCCAGCAGCGCGCGGGCGAGGCAGGCGCGCTGGAGCTGGCCGTCGGAGACCTGCGCCGGGAGGCGGCCCAGCAGGTCCGGCGTCAGGCCGACCCGGCGCGCGGCGCCCGCCACCCGCGCCCGCCCGGCCGAGGCACCGCGCTCGCGGCGCGGCAGCGGCTCCGCGACGATCGCGCCGAGCGTCAGCCGCGGGCTCGTCGCCGCCCGCGGCGACTGGTGCAGCAGCCCGACGACGCCGGTCATGCGGCCCCGCCGCGTCGGCACGGGCTCGCCGTCCACGAGGACGGCGCCCTCCTGCGCCGGCTGCAGCCCGCACAGGATGCGCCCGAGCGACGACTTCCCCGCCCCCGAGGGGCCGGTCAGCCCGACGATCCGCCCCGGCTCGACGGCGAGGCTCACGCGGTCCAGCACGAGGGCGCCGGCCGGGCGCGGGGCGCCGGCGGGGTACCAGCAGCTCACGCCGTCAGCGACGAGCGCCATCAGGCACCCCCTCCTCGACGACGTGCGCGGCCTGACCGTCGGCCCCGAGCCGGTCGGCGAACGACGTCGCCGGGTCGAGGTCCGTCAGCTCGGGCGGGGTGCCGGGGACGGGCACGAGCCCGCGCGACGGCAGCGCACCGAGCAGCGCGGCCGTGTAGTCGTGGCGCGGCGCGCGCAGCACGGCGCCGGTGCCGCCCTCCTCGACCACCCGGCCCGCGTACATGACCGCGAGCCGGTCCGCGACGCCCGACGTCTCCAGCGCCTGCAGGTCGTGGGTGACGAGCAGGACGGCGGCGCCGGCGTCGGCGACCTCGCGCAGCAGGCCCAGCACCTGCGCGGCGAGCTCGGGGTCGAGGCCCGCGGTGGGCTCGTCGGCGAGGAGCACGGCCGGGTCGCCGGCCAGCGCCGCGGCGAGGGCGGCGCGCTGCGCCATCCCGCCGGAGAGCTCGTGCGGGTACCGGTCGCCGTCGTCCGGACGGAGCCCGACGCGGGCCAGCAGGTCGGGCACGGTCGACTCCGGGTCCTCGGACGCCGCCCCGAGCGCCGCGAGCGTCTCGGCGAGCTGCGCGCCGACGGTGCGCACGGGGGTGAACGAGGCGGCGGCGGACTGCATCGACAGCCCCACCACCCGACCCCGCAGGTCCCGCCAGCGGCGCTCGGGCGCGCCGAGCAGCTCGTCGCCCGCCACCCGGACCGACCCCGTGGCGCGGGTGCCGGGCGGCAGCAGCCCGCACAGCGCCGACGCGAGCACGGACTTGCCGCAGCCCGCCTCGCCGACCAGCGCGGTGATCTCGCCGGCGCGCAGCGTCAGGTCGACGTCGGTGGCGGCGTGCACCCACCGCCCGCCCGCGGGCAGCCGCAGCGTGAGGCCGCGCACCCGCACGACGGGCGCGTCGTCCGCCGTCGCCGTGGGGCGGTGAGCGGGCGTCCGGCGTCCTCCAGGCCCGGACAGGGGGCCGGACGCCCGCTCGCGGCGCTCGACCGGCTGCCGGGCCGCGCGCGCGACGCCGGACACGGCCAGCGTGGTCAGCACGAGCACGCCGGCGGGGAAGGCGAGCGTCCACCAGGCGCCGGTGAGCACGTCGCCGCGGGCGATCTCGAGCAGGGTGCCGAGGCTCGCACGGTCGGGCGGCAGGCCCAGGCCGAGGAAGCTCAGCGTGGCCTCGTGCCAGACGGCGTGGGGCACCAGCATGACCAGCGCGACGAGCGCCTGCGGGGACGCGGCGGGGACCAGGTGCTCGCGGGCCACCTGCCTGCGGGTGGCGCCCGCCAGGTACGCGGCGTCGACGTACGCCGACGACCGCACCGCCAGCATCTCGGCCCGCACCACGCGCGCGACCTGGGGCCAGTGCGTCACCGCGATCGACGCCATGATCGCGACGAGCGAGCCCGGGAAGAACGCGACGACCACGATGCCGAGCAGCAGGTGCGGCAGCGCGTTCACGCCGTCCGTCGCCCGCATCACGGCGGCGTCGACCAGACCGCCGCGCGCCGCGGCGGCTGCCCCGACGCTCACGCCCACCGCGACGGCGACGGCGGCGCACCCGAGCGCGACAACCAGCGACACGCGCAGCCCCTGCGCCACGCGCACGAACAGGTCGTGGCCGGAGTGGTCGGTGCCGAACGGGTGCGCGAGGCTCGGCGGTCGCAGCGCGGCGCCGAAGTCGACCGACGTCGGGCCCGCGAGCAGGGGCACCAGGACGGCGTACGCGACCAGGAGCGCGAGGAGGATCGCGGGCGGCAGGAACCGGCGGGCGTCACGCATCGACGACCACCCGCGGGTCGAGCAGCAGCTGCGCGACGTCGGCGAGGCAGGAGCCGATCAGCACGGCCGCCGTCGTCACGACCGTCAGCGCCGCGAGGAGCGCCAGGTCGAGCGCCTGCGCGGACGACACGACGGCGCCGGCGATGCCGGGCCAGCCGAAGACCTCCTCCACCAGCACGGCCCCGACGACGAGCTCCGGCACGCGCGCGCCCACCACCATGACGAGCGGGCCGAGCGAGACCGGCAGCACGTGCCGGGTCAGCACCGTGCGCGGGGGCAGGCCCCGGGCACGCGCGCCGCGCACGGCGTCGGACGCCGCGGCGCGGGCGGCGGCGGTGCGGACGCCGAGCAGCATCCAGGGCAGCATCGTCGCGGCGAGCACCGCGGCCGGGAGGGCGAGGTGCGCCGCCACGCCCGCGACGGTCGGCAGGGCGCCGGGCTCGGCGACGCCTGCCACGGGTGCCGCCCGGAGGGTGACCGCGAAGACCAGCACCGCGCCGAGCGCCACGACGAACGGCGGCACGGACTGCAGCAGCACGGCGAGCCCGCTGAGCGCGGCGTCGAGCCGCCCGCCGGGTCGCGTGCCCGCGACCAGCCCCAGCACGACGCCCAGCACGAGGGCGATCGCCAGCGCCGTCCCGGACAGGAGCAGCGTCCACCCGACCCGCTGCGCGAACACGTCCGCGACCGGCATCGTGAACACGCGCGACCAGCCCAGGTCGCCGTGCAGCAGGTCGCCCGCCCAGGCGAGCCAGCCCTGCCACCACGGGAGGTCGAGGCCGAGCGTGCTGCTCAGCGCCGCCCGGTCGGCCGCCGACGTCTCCTGGTAGCGCGCGCCGAGGTACGCGGCGAGCGGGTCGAGCGGCGAGTGCTCGGCCAGCACGAACACCAGCGCGGAGACGGCGAGCAGCACGGGCACCCCGAACGCGACGGCGCGCAGCGTGACGCGGCGCAGGTCGCCCGACCGGCGCGCGAGGGCCCCGGCCCTCATCGCGGGCCCCGGCCGCTCACCGCCGCCAGCCCGCGACGTGCCACCACGGGCCCCACGAGACGCCGTGCGCGTGCGGCTCCAGCACCAGCGGTCCGCGGTCCCAGCCGGTTCCGGCGTCGTCGTCCCGCGTCACGTACGTGTGCTCGACGAACGCGAGGAACACGTGCGTCGGGTGCTGCACGTACGCCTCCTGGACGGCCCGGTACGCGGCGGTGCGCTCGCCGGGGTCGAGGCTGGCGCGGGCGCGGTCGAGCTGCGCGTCGACGCCGGGGATCTCGACGTCCCCGGGGTTGTCGTAGGGGGACGTGTCGTCGGCGCGCGTGTGCAGCACGTCGAACAGCTGGGTGTCGAGGTCGTACGGGCGCTCGCCGCCGCCCAGCAGGATCGCGGCGTCCGTGAGGTGCCGGTCCAGCTCGGGCCAGTCGCCGCCGCGCAGCGTGACGTCGACCCCGATCGTCGCCATGTCGGCGGCGAAGGCGGCCGCCATGTCACGGCGCAGGCTGTCGGACGCCAGGTAGTAGAGGTCGAACTCCGCCCGCTCGCCGTCCCGGGCGCGGACGCCGTCGGCGGCGGGCCGCCAGCCCGCGTCGTCGAGCAGCCGCTCCGAGCGGGCCCGGTCGAAGGGGAACGTGGCGTCGGCGGCGAACGCGTCCCCGTAGACGGCGCTGACGGGCGTGGCGGCGGGGCTGCCGTGGCCGGCGAGCACGCCGTCCACGATCGTGGCCCGGTCGACGGCGAGGTTCATCGCCCGGCGCGCGGCGGGGTCGCTCGCGAACGCGTTCTCGACCGGCAGCGAGACGCCGCGCCAGTCCGCCGTCCGCACCGGCTGCACCCGCAGCCCGGACTCGTCCTCGAACGACGCGGCCAGCACGGGCGGCAGCACCGTGCCGTCGACGTCGCCCGCCCGGACCCGCTGGGCGCGCGCGTTGTCGTCCGGCAGGTACAGCGTGACGAGCTCGGTGACCTGCGGCGCGCCGTCCCAGTAGCCGGGGTTGGCGGCGAACACCGCCTGGTCGGCGTCGAGGCGCGTGAGCAGGTACGGGCCGGTGCCCACCGGCTCGGTGTTGAGCGTGGAGTCGCGGGCCGGGCCGCCGTCGAGCCGCTCCGACGGCGCGATCCCCAGCGTCAGCCGCGACGCGAACGCCGAGTACGGGTGCGTGAGCGTGAACTGGACGTGCCGGTCGTCGGTCGCCGCGACCGACCCGATCATCCGGTACGCGCCCGCCACCTCGGACGCCGATTCCGGGTCGAGCACCGCCTCGTACGTCGCGACCACGTCGGCGGCGTCGAGGGTCGTGCCGTCGGAGAAGGTCACGCCCTCGCGCAGCGTCACGTCCCACACCGTGCTGTCGTCGCTCACGGCCGGCGCCTCGGCGGCCAGCGCGGGCTCCAGCTCGGGCAGGCGGTCGTCGCCCGACGACGCGGGGCGCAGCAGCCCGTCGTAGAGCGGGGAGACGCCCAGCTCGCCGTACCCGTTGACCGGGTTGTAGCCGCCCAGCGGCTGCGCGTCGGCGAGCACCACGCGCGCGCCGTCGCCGCCGTCGTCGCCCCCGCCGCCGGCCGACGTCGCGCAGCCCGACAGGCCGACGGCGACGGCGAGGCCGCCGAGGGCGAGCCTCGAGGCGGGCGTGGCGAGGGATGACGGACGGGTGCGCGGCATGCATCACTCCTGGGACGAGATCGGGCAGGCGAGACGGGGCCGCGGCAGCGCGGCCGACAAGGGGGGCACCCGCTCGACCGGCGACGTCGCCGGTCCGGACCGCGCAGGAGGCGGGAGCCGGGGTGCGGTCCGAGTGTAAGGGTGGAGGCATGCCCCGGAACGGGCCCCGCGAGTCGGGTTCGTCACCAGGCGGTTTGGAGAATAATTCCTCGGGCTGCATACTCATGCATCGACCCCCCGCACGATCCTCGGAGCCCACCATGCGCACCCGCCACACCCTCGCGGCGACCGTCGTCACCTCGGCCGTCGCCGTCCTCGCCCTCACCGGCTGCACCACGGCCTCGCAGGACCTCGGCCAGACGCCGGGCGCGTCCGAGGACAGCACCTCCGCCGCCGTCGACCTCGACGCGATCCAGAAGGACGACGCCGTCGCCGCGCTGGTCCCGGACGCCGTGGCCGAGGACGGCAAGCTCACGCTCGGCTCGAACCTCCAGTACGCGCCGGTCGAGTTCCTCGACGCGGACGGCACGACGCCGGTGGGCATCGACATCGACATCGCGACGGCGCTCGCCAGGACGATGGGCCTGGAGCTGCAGGTCGAGAACGCGGGCTTCGACTCGATCATCCCCGCCATCGGCAGCAAGTACGAGGCGGGCATGTCGGCGTTCTCGGTCACGCCCGAGCGCCTCGAGACCGTCAACATGGTCAGCTACTTCACCGCGGGCTCGCAGTACGCCGTGGCGAAGGGCAACCCGGAGGGCGTCTCGCCCGACGACCTGTGCGGCGTGAGCGTCGGCGTACAGACCGGCACCATCCAGCAGGACGAGCTGGCCGAGCTCAGCAAGGCGTGCACGGACGAGGGCAAGGAGGCCGTCGACGTGCTGCCCTACGACTCGCAGTCCGACGTCACGACCAACCTCGCCGGCGGCAAGCTCCAGGCCATGTACGCGGACTCGCCGATCATCGCCTACGCCGTCGAGCAGACCGGCGGCTCCGTCGAGGCGCTGGGCGAGATCACGGACGCCGCACCGTACGGCGTCGTCGTCGCCAAGGACGACGAGGAGCTCGCGAAGGCCGTCCAGGCCGGGCTGCAGAAGCTCATGGACGACGGCGTGCTCGCCCAGGTCGCCGACACCTGGGGCTCCGGCGCGGCCGTGCTCGACACGGCCGAGCTGAACCCGGCAGGCTGAACCGCATGGAAGACCGACCGTCCGGCCAGCTGCCGGAGCCCCTGCACGCCCGGCCGGTGCCCCGGCCGGGCAGGTGGGTGTCGGCCGTGGTCGTCCTCGTCCTCGTGGCGATGGCCGTCAACGCGCTCGTCACCAACCCCAACTTCCGCTGGGACACGGTCTGGCTCTACCTGCGCGACGTCGTCGTCGTGCGGGGCGTGGGCTGGACGCTCGTCCTCACGTTCGGCTCGATGGCGATCGCCATCGTGCTGGCCGTGCTGCTGGCGGTGATGCGGCGCAGCGACAACCCCGTGATGCGGTCGGTGTCGTGGTTCTGGATCTGGTTCTTCCGCGGCACCCCGATCTACACGCAGCTCGTGTTCTGGGGCCTGCTGTCGGTGCTGTACCCGCGGCTGTCCCTCGGCATCCCGTTCGGTCCTGAGTTCTGGACCTTCACCACCCAGGACGTCATCACGGCGTTCTGGGCGGCGCTGATCGGACTGGCGTTCAACGAGTCCGCGTACCTGGCGGAGATCGTCCGCGCCGGCCTGTCGTCGGTGGACCCCGGCCAGACGGAGGCCGCGAAGGCGCTCGGCATGAAGGACGCCAAGATCCTGCGCCGCATCGTGCTGCCGCAGGCGATGCGCGTCATCGTGCCGCCCACGGGCAACGAGACCATCTCCATGCTCAAGACGACGTCGCTGGTGCTGGCGATCCCGTTCACGCTCGAGCTCACGTACGCCACCAACCAGATCGGCAGCCGCATCTTCCAGCCGATCCCGCTGCTCATCGTCGCCGCGCTCTGGTACCTGCTCATCACGTCGGTGCTCATGATCGGCCAGCACTACCTCGAGCGGTACTACGGCCGCGGGTTCGACGGCGGCCGCACCGGTCGTGGTGGGCCCGGCGGGCGTGGCCCCCGGGCCGGCCGCAAGCCGCGCAAGCAGGACCTCATCGGCGCGTCCGGCACCACCAAGGACGACCCCTTCCTGGAGGTGACCCCATGACCGCGACGAGCGAGAGCGCGGGCGCGACCGGCACCGTGATGGTCGAGGTCCGCGACGTGCACAAGGTGTTCGGCCGCGGCCACGACGGCGTGCACGTGCTCAAGGGCGTCTCCCTCGACGTCCCGCGGGGCTCGGTGACCGTGGTGCTGGGGCCGTCCGGCTCCGGCAAGTCCACGCTGCTGCGCTGCGTGAACGAGCTCGAGGAGATCACCGCCGGGTCCATCCACGTGGGCGGCGACCTCATGGGCTACCGCCGCGACGACAAGGGCGTGCTGCACCGCCTGCACCCCAAGGTGATCGCGAAGCAGCGCTCCCGCATCGGGATGGTGTTCCAGCGCTTCCACCTGTTCCCGCACAAGACGGCGCTGGAGAACGTCATGGAGGCGCCTGTCCAGGTGCGCGGGCTGTCCAGGGCGGAGGCCCGCCGCCAGGGTCTGGAGCTCCTCGACCGGGTGGGCCTCGGTGAGCGGGCGCAGTTCTACCCGGCGCAGCTGTCGGGCGGCCAGCAGCAGCGCGTCGCGATCGCGCGGGCGCTCGCCATGGATCCCGAGCTCATGCTCTTCGACGAGCCCACCTCCGCGCTCGATCCCGAGCTCGTGGGCGAGGTGCTCGCCGTCATGCAGGACCTGGCGCGCTCCGGCATGACGATGATCGTCGTGACGCACGAGATCGGGTTCGCCCGCGAGGTCGCCGACCATGTCGTCTTCATGGACGACGGCGTCATCGTCGAGGAGGGTGCGCCCGCCGACGTGCTGGACAACCCGTCCGAGCCGCGCCTGCGGGACTTCCTCGCCCACGTGCTCTGACGGGGGCTCTGGCGGGACTCTGACGGGGCACTGGCGGGACGGTCGCGCCGTCAGACGGCCGGCGTCCACGGGGGCGGGCCCGGCCGGGCCAGGCGCGGGGCGCGCACCACGGCGACGACCCACAGGGCCAGAGCGGCCGCCGCGGCGAGGGCCCACCCGCCGACGACCTGGCGCGCGAGGTCGCGGCACGCCAGGCGGTCGGCGAGCGCGACACCCTCGTCCGTCATGTCGAGGCTGTCGTCGAGGAGTCCCGCAGCCGCCGACCCCGACATGCAGGTGACCCCGTCGATCAGGACGGGGGACAGCACCAGCCACCAGCCGACGCCGAGCACGGCGAACGCCAGCACCGTGACGGCGACGAGCCCGCCGCCGACGTGCCGGCGTCGGCGCACGGCGACGACGATCGTGACGACGGGGACGGCGACCAGCAGCACCGTCCACACGACGAAGACCGCCACGCCCAGCCGGTCGCTCGTCATCGGGCACCTTCCGTCGTCGGTCGGGGCGTCAGAGCACCGAGCAGACGCCGCCCCAGTCGGTGTGGCCGATGGTGACCTTCTTCCAGATGTGCGCGGAGTAGCCGCCGGCCGAGGTGCGCGTCTTGGAGATGGTGCGGGTGTCGCCGTTGCTCCACGTGCTGGTGCCGCCGGTCAGCCAGGTGGTGCCGGTGGGGCAGCCGCTCGCGCCGGACGAGACGCGGTAGATGCGCAGGAACCCGGTCACGGAGCCCGACCCGCGGTACTGCCACGACGCGTAGATGCGGCTGCCGCTCTTCGAGAGGCACATGGTGCCCGGGCCGGACGTGGACGCGCACCGGTTGCCGGACGGCAGCGCCAGGGTGCTCGCCCCGGACGCCGCGGACCGCGAGGCCGTGTCGCCGGCGACGGCGGTCGCGGCGTCGCCGCAGTCCTCGAGCAGGTCGACGCGGTGCGTCGCGAGGTCGGCGGGCGCGCCCATCGCGACGTTGTAGTCGCGGTCGACCTCGTCGGAGATCGTGACGTCCTGCAGGGTGCACCCGCGAGCCTCCGAGTCGGCCGCCCAGTCGGTGGCCTCGGCGGCGGCGCGCTCCTGCGCGGCCCACGCCTCCCACTCGTCCGCGGGGCTGCCGGGTGCGGGCACGCCGGGCAGGTTCTCCTCCGTGGGCGCGGCCTGCGACGGGGCGACCGCCGTGAGCGTCACCCCCAGCGCGAGAGCGGCGACGCCCAGACCTGCGGCGATGTTCTTCCTGACGGTCCTGCCTCGGCTCATGTCGCTCCTCGGTTGGGCTCCGGCGCGCTGGTGCGGCGTCGTCGTCGACCCCCGCGGTGACTACGGTGTAGCACTCGGGGGGTTGGCGGCAACTCCACTGGTAGGACGGAAAGGTTTCATCGTGGACGACGCCCGCGCCCGTGAGCTGCTGACGCAGATCTGGGTGGAGCAGCACGAGGTGGTCACACGATTCGTGGCGCGTCGGGTGGAGGCGGGGCTGGTGGACGACGTCGTGTCGGAGACGTTCCTGGTCGCCTGGCGCCGTCTCGGCGACGTGCCCGACGACCCGAAGCCGTGGCTGCTCGGCGTCGCCCGCAACGTGCTCGCGACCCACCTGCGCACGCACGGCCGCTGGCGGGCCCTGGGCGTCCGGCTCGAGCGGGAGCCGGAGGCGGGCAAGGAGGGCACCGACGACCTCGCCGCCGACCGGACCGACCTGCGCCGGGCCTGGGAGATGCTCTCCGACGCGGACCGGGAGGTCATCGCGCTGGTCGCGTGGGACGGGCTCACCGCCGTCGAGGGCGCCAAGGTCCTCGGGATCCGGCCGTCCACGTTCTCCGTCCGGTTGACCCGGGCCCGGAAGCGGCTGCTGGCCTACTCGGGCCTGAAGCCCGACACCGCCGACGTCCTGCGCAACCTCCAGGAGGCGCGATGAAGTCCCCCATGATGGTCGACCTCGCCGACCTCGACCCGGCGCGCGACCTCCGCGCGCCCGGCCGCCCCGACGACGAGGCGCTCCAGGCGATCCTCGGCACGGCGCGGCGGGCCACCCCGATCCGTCGCTCCGTGCGCCCCGCCGTCCTGGCGGGTGCCGCGGCCGCCGCCGTGGTGGCGGTGGCCGGCGTCGCCACGGTGTGGTGGCCGGGGTCGCAGGCCGCGTACGCGTCGTGGACCTCCGTCCCCGCCACCGTGGCTCCGGACGCGATGGAGGCCGACGCGCAGGCGTGCGGCACGGTGGCGCACCGGATCACCGAGGGCGACGACGGCCCGCAGGTCGAGAGCGTGCCGATCAGCCCGGTCCTGGCCGAGCAGCGCGGCGACTACACGTACGTGCTGCTCACGGGCGACAGCGCCATCGGCGAGTGCCTGGTCACCACGCAGGCCTCCGGCGCGACCGACGTCGTCGCGGGCGACGCCGTGCTGAGGTCCGTGCCCGGCGAGCCCGGGCCGCGCGACGTCACGACCGTCCAGACCGGCACCGCGTCCTGGTCCGAGGGCGACACCGGCGACGGCGCGCTCACCTCCGCCTACGGGCGCGCCGGGTCCGACGTCGCGTCGTTCGCGCTCACCACCACCTCGGGCGAGCGCGTCGAGGCCACCGTCCAGGACGGCTGGTGGGCGGTCTGGGCGCCCGGGGAGGCGTCGCTGCGCCCCACCGCGGAGCTCACGTTCACCGACGGCGCCCGCGCGGAGGTCGTCGTCGGCCGATGAGCCCTCGCGGGTCCGTCCGGCCCGTCGCGCCTACTCGCCGTCCTCGCAGGCGATGCCGTTGCCGTTGGGGTCGAGCGCGCCACGGTAGGCGGGCTGGCCGTTCTGGATGGGTGCGGCGCCGGCCTGGCGGGCGGCGTTGCAGTCCCAGTAGAACCACGCGGAGTCCTGCTGCTGCTGCTCCTGCTGCTTCTGCTGCTCGGCCTGCTGCTGGTTCTGGGTCTGCTGGTCCTCGAACGCCTTCTTCTGGCTCGCGAGCTCGGTCTCCGCGGCCTCGGCAGCCTGCTCGCGCTCCTTCAGCGACTCCTCGCGCTTCTGGAGGTCGTCCTTCTGGGCGCTGAGGTCCTGGCGCTGCTGGTCCACCTCGGCCTGGGCCTGCTCGGCCGCGGCCTCCATGCGGTCGGCGTCCACGAGCGCCTGCGCGGCGTCCGAGCTGCGCACCATCGAGATGGAGACGCCGAGGATGCAGCCGAGGGCCAGGCACGCGACGGCGACGCCGGCGATCAGCGGGCCACCCCGCTTGCCGCGCCCGCGGGAGCCGGCGCGCGTGCGACCGGCCGAGAGCTCGGCCTCGTCCGCGGCCTGGCGCGCCGCCCGCCGCCCGCTGCTGGTGCGGATCCGGTCACCGACGGTGCGGAGCGCGGCGGAGACGGTCGCGACGGCTCCGCGTTCCTCCTCGGCGCCGGGGTGGCCGTACGGGGGAGCGGCGGCCGGGATCGCCGCGGGCGGCGCGGGCGGCGGGGGCGGCGGGGCCGAGACGGTCGCGACAGGGGCGCCGTACGTCGCCGTGGGCGCCGGGGGTGACGGCGGCTGCGGGGGCTGCGGGGGCATGGCTGCGACGGTGGTCACGGCGGCCGGTGCGTACGTGACGGAGGCGGGCACGGGGGCCATGACGGTGGTCGCCTCGGCCGGGGTCTCGGGGCGGGCCGGACGCGCGGCGTCGTCCACCCAGTACTCCCAGCCCTGGGGTGCGGGCGGCCACGCGGGGTCGGGGACCCACCCCGCGTCGGGCCGGAACCCCGGGGGTACCCGCCATCCCGGGGGCGGGTTGAATCGCACAGCCATGACACTCCTTGGTCGTCGAGCGGCACCCACTATGTCGGAAACCGCCCTCCCCGGTCCATGCGCCCGCGATGCGTCAGGGACCGGGACGGGGTCGACGACGGCCGGTCAGGCCCCCGGGAGGTGCTTGCGGTAGTGCGCGACCACGACGCCCGTGGACACCGCGCCGAGCGCCACGAGGACGACGAAGAGCTGAGTCGTCGTGAACGGCGGGGTGATGGCGGCCATGATCGCGGGCGTGAGGAAGCCGGCGTACGCGACGGCGTAGAACACGCCCGTGAGGCCGGCGAGGTGGCGCGGCCCGGCGATGCGCTGCACCTCCAGGAGCCCTGACGACAGGCCGATCCCCATGCCCGCGCCACCCACGACGGCGGCTCCGACGCCCCACCACGGGGAGCCGGACACGACCACCGCGCCGACGCACGCCACCGCGAGCGTGAGGGCCCCGGCGGCGACGGCCAGCCCGCGCGCGGAGTCGACGGCGTCGAGCCGCTTGGCGGCGGGCTGCACCACGGCGGCCACGCCGAGCGCCACCACGGTGAGCAACGTGGCGTACGCCACGCCGAAACCCTGCGTCTGGTCGCGCAGCAGGACCGGCGCGTACCCGTAGGTGAGCGCCGCGACGACGAAGATCCACGGCGCGACGACCGCGACCACCCGCGTGAACCGGAGGTGGCCCGCCGGGGGCACCCGCAGCCCGCGCCACCACGGCCCGGCGTCGCCGCCGAACGCGTTCGACTCCGGCGTGCGGAGCACGACCAGCAGGAACGGCGCCGTGACGACCAGGTGCACCACGAACGGCAGCACCTCGGGCCACGGGCCCCACTGCGCCAGCGCGCCCGCGACGAGCGCGCCCAGGGCGGACCCGAGCGTGAACGCGAGGGACGCGCGGCGCGCGCCCGAGCCGGCGTCCGCCCCCCGGTCGTAGGGCACCTGCGAGAGCTCCTTGATCCAGCTCGTGCCGACCGATGTCGCCGTCCCGACCGTGATGCCGGCGAGCAGCCGCCCCACGTAGATCGGGACGGGGCCGAGGACGCCGAGCGCGAGCACGGCGCTCGCGACCATGCCGCAGACGGTCCCCACGAGCATCACGGGGCGGCGGCCGAACCGGTCGGAGAGCGTCCCGGCGACGAGCAGCGCGGGCGCGAGGCCGAGCACGTACACGCCGAGGAACGCGTTGACGGTGGCGTCGCCGTACCCCTGCACCTCCTCGTACATGAGGAGCACGGGCGTGAACTGGTTGCCGGCCCACGAGGAGACGAACAGCGCGGCGAACGCGCCGAGCCACGGGCGCCTCACAGGATGCCCCGGTGCCGGCGGACGTGGTCGTGCAGCAGGTCGCAGTACGTGTCGGCGTCGCCCTGCTCGACGGCGGCGAGCATCGCCTCGTGCTCGGCGAGCGCGGCCGCGACCTCGTCCGCCCCGACGTGCAGGTGCTGGAACATGAGCCGCAGCTGCCGGTCGCGCAGCAGCCCCATGAACTGGATCGCCGTCTGGTTGCGCGACGCCCGGACGAGCACGCCGTGGAACGCCGAGTCGGCCACGACGAACGCCTGGACGTCGTCCGCGGCGGCCGCGCGTCGCTGCGTGTCGAGGTGCGTGCGCAGCTCGCCGACGACGGCGGCCGCAGGGCGCCCGTGAGCCAGCGCGCGGCGGGCGGTCGAACGCTCGACGGCCTCGCGCATCTCGAGCACGTCGCGCGCCTCGTCGGGGGCCATCGGCACGACGGCGGCCCCCCGCCGCGGCGCGACGGCGAGCAGCCGCTCGGCGTCGAGCCGCAGGAACGCCTCGTGCACGGGGGTGCGGCTGATGCCGAGCTCCGCCGCGACGTCGCCCTCGGACAGCAGCACGCCGCCGGCCGCCTCCCCCGAGAGGATCTTCGCCTTGGTGTGCTGGTACGCGCGCTCGGCGGCGCTGAGCGGCGGCGCGGGGGTCGCGGAGGGTTCTGTCACCCGAGGCAACCTACGCTTGCATCCAACTTGCATGCAAGCGATCGAGCGGTGCCGGCCACGAGCCGGGCCAAGGACTGTCGGTCGCCGCTGGTAGACCGGGGGCATGTTCCTCCTGGACGCGGACCGCACCACCGACGGCGGCGGCGAACCCGCCGTCGTGCACTCCGCGAGCGACCTGGTCGTGGCCG
Source organism: Isoptericola sp. NPDC056578 (assembly GCF_042793275.1). Lineage (NCBI taxonomy): Bacteria > Bacillati > Actinomycetota > Actinomycetes > Micrococcales > Promicromonosporaceae > Isoptericola > Isoptericola sp. NPDC056578. The sequence continues at coordinate 7,370 of NZ_JBHTVC010000005.1, read as the reverse complement.
CCGAGTGCGAGTTCCGGCTGCTGCGCCGCCTCGACGAGCTGCTCGGCCGGGTGCCGCGGCGCGAGCTCGATGCCGACGTGATGCTCGAGCGGACCGCGGCCCTGGGCGACGCGCACGAGCGGCGGGTGCTGGACGAGTACGTGGCCCGGTTCGGGCGCTCGGACGGCGGGCCGGGCGGCGTCGTCGAGGTCGGGCCGCCGGCCCGGCTCACGCGGGAGGGGCTGGAGGCGGCGCACGGCGCGACCCTCGCGGCGATCGAGGCGGGCGCGGACGTCGTCGCGCAGGCGACGTTCTTCGACGGCGAGTTCCACGGCCGGGCCGACTTCCTGGTCCGCGACCCGCTGGGCGACCTGGACGTCGGTCCGGGGCGTCCGGGGGAGCATGCCGCCGCCGCGCTGCCGCGCTACGCCGTCCTCGAGACCAAGCTGGCGCGGCGGGCCAAGGTGACCGCGCTGCTGCAGCTCGCGGCGTACGCCGACCAGCTCGCCGCCGCGCACGTCGACCCGACGGACACCGTCCACCTGGTGCTCGGCACCCGCGTCACCAGCTCCCACCGGCTCGCCGAGCTGTTGCCCGTGCTCCAGCAGCGGCGGGCCCGGCTGCGGGAGGTCGTCGCCGCGCACCGTGCCGACGACGGCCCCCTGGCCTGGGGCGACGAGCGGTTCACCGCCTGCGGCCGGTGCCCCGCCTGTGCCGAGGAGGCTGCCGCGCACCGCGACGTCCTGCTCGTCGGGGGTGTCTACGAGCAGCAGCGTGCACGCCTCCTCGCGGGCGGCATCACCACCATCGACGAGCTCGCGAAGGCCGAGGACCCGCCCGCCGGGATGCCGGCCCGCGGCTTCGAGCGCGTGCGCGACCAGGCACGGCTGCAGCTCGGCACGGGGGAGTGGGACGGCGAGGTGGGCTACGACGACCACGGCGAGCCCGCCACGATCCGCTGGCAGCTGCCCGACACGTCCGCGGTGCGCCGGCTGCCGCCGCCCAGCCCGGGCGACGTCTTCTTCGACTTCGAGGGCGACCCCCTGTGGTCCGACCCGCAGGGCGAGCAGTGGGGGCAGCAGACCGGGCTCGACTACCTGTTCGGCCTGGTCGAGCGGCCCGAGGCCGCGGGGGAGGCCCCACCGTTCCGCGCGTTCTGGGCCCACGACCTGGCACAGGAACGGCAGGCCCTGGTCGACTTCGTGGACTACCTCGCCGAGCGGCGGCGACGGTACCCGGACCTGCACGTCTACCACTACGCGTCGTACGAGCGGGTGCACCTGCTGTCCATCGCCGCCCGGCACGGCGTCTACGAGGAGGAGGTGGACCAGCTGCTGCGCGACGGCGTGCTGGTGGACCTCTACGCCGTCGTGCGGTCGTCGCTGCGGATCTCCGACCGCTCCAAGTCGATCAAGAAGCTCGAGCCGCTGTACATGGGCGACGAGCTGCGGTCGGGCGACGTCACCACCGCGGCGGCGTCCATCGTCGCCTACGCCGAGTACACGGCCCTGCGCGACGCCGGCCGCGGCGGCGAGGCCGATGCCCTGCTGCGCGACATCGCCGACTACAACCGGTACGACTGCGTCTCCACCCTGCGGCTGTTCGACTGGCTGCGCGGGGCGGCCGACGTGGTCGACGCCCGGGCCGCCGAGGGCGCCCCCTCGGCCGAGGCTGCGGTCCCGTCGCCGGTCGAGCCCACCGAGCCGGTCGAGCCCGCCCCGGAGACGCCGCGGCAGGCGGCGACGCGCGAGTCGCGCGAGCGACGGCTGGGCCTGGAGGCCGAGGTGCGCGAGCGGGTCGGCGAGGACCGCGGCGCCCGCGACGACGAGGCGCAGGCGCTCGCGATGATCGGTGCGTCGCTGGGCTACTGGCGCCGGGAGAGCAAGCCGTTCTGGCACGAGCACTACTCGCGGCTCGAGCTGCCGCCGGACGAGTGGCAGGGCCGCCGGAACACGTTTCACGTGGAACGCGCGACCGTGGTCCAGGACTGGCTCGTCGAGGACGGGCGGCGCGCGCCGGCGCGGGTGCTGGAGCTGGTCGGCCGGCTGTCGGAGGGCTCCGAGCTGGGTGCCGGCGCGGTGCCGTTCGTCCTCTACGACGACCCCGCGCCCGTCGCGGTGACCGTGCCGGCGAACGCCGTGCGCGGGTTCCACGGCGGCGCGACGATCGTCGACGCCGTCCGGCGGCAGACCGAGGCGGGTGAGCGCGACGTCCTGCTGCTGCGCGAGCAGGTCCGTGTCGGCGCGGAGACGTTCGACGCCCTGCCGATGGCGCTCACCCCGTCGAGCGGGCCGCGCGCCGACCCGCAGGAGCAGGCGCTCGAGGACGTGGCGACGCGCGCGCTCGCGGCGTGGGATACCGATCGCGCGCTGCCCGACGGCCCGGCCACGGACCTGCTGCGCCGCCGGCCACCGCGTCTGACCGGGGGAGGGGCGCTGCCCGACGTCGTCGACGGCGACTTCACCACCGCGGTGCTCGCCGCGACGCGCGACCTCGACCGCTCCTACCTCGCGGTGCAGGGGCCGCCCGGCACCGGCAAGACGCACGTCGGCTCGCACGTCGTCGCAGCGCTGGTCGCCGAGGGCTGGCGGGTGGGCGTCGTCGCGCAGTCGCACGCGGCGGTGGAGAACATGCTGCGCGCCGTCGTCGAGAAGGCCGGCGTCCCCGCCGAGCGGGTAGCCAGGAAGCGGCCGTCCGACACGGCCCCGCACGCCCCGTCGGACGCCGCGGTGTGCGCGGAGCTGCCGGGCGACGACCTGGCCGAGTTCTCCCGCCGCGGCCCGGGCGTCGTCGGCGGCACGGCCTGGGACTTCGCGCACCCCGGCCGCTGGCCGGACGACGACCTCGACCTGCTGGTCGTGGACGAGGCCGGCCAGTTCTCCCTCGCGTCCACGATCGCGGTCTCCCGGTCCGCACGTCGCCTGCTGCTCCTGGGGGACCCGCAGCAGCTGCCGCAGGTCAGCCGCGGGCGTCACCCCGAGCCCGTCGACCGGTCGGCGCTCGGCTGGCTCGCGGACGGCCGCGACGTGCTGCCGCCGGGGCTCGGCTACTTCCTGGCGCGGTCGTGGCGGATGCACCCCGCCCTCTGCGAGGCGGTGTCCCAGCTCGCGTACGAGGGGCGGCTGGGGGCCCACGAGACCGCGGCCCGGCGCCGGCTCGACGGCGTGGCCCCCGGAGTGCACCACGTGCCCGTCCGGCACGTGGGCCGCGGCGTCGGGTCGCCCGAGGAGGCGCAGGAGGTGGTGCGGCAGGCGGCAGGCGTCGTCGGGCGTGCCTGGACCCCGGGTGCCGGGCAGCCCGCACGCCCGCTGGAGCCGCGTGACGTCGTCGTGCTCGCCGCCTACAACGCCCAGGTGTGGGCCGTGCGGCGCGCGCTCGACGACGCCGGGCTCGACGGCGTGCGGGTGGGCACGGTCGACCGGTTCCAGGGCACCGAGGCGCCCGTCGCGATCGTCACGCTCGCGGCGTCCTCCCCGCACGACGTCCCGCGCGGCACCGGGTTCCTGCTGTCCCGGCACCGCGTCAACGTGGCCGTCTCCCGCGGGCAGTGGTGCGCGATCGTCGTGCGGTCGCCCGAGCTCACGGACTACCTGCCGCACACCCCCGAGGGGCTCGGCCGCCTCGGCGCCTTCCTCGGGCTGTGCGAGCGGGCGGTCTAGAACCCGCCGAAGTCGCCTCCGCCGAAGTCCCCGCCGAAGTCGCCGAAGCTGCCCGCGTCGCCGCCGCCGTCGTACCCGGCGTCGCCGCCCGAGGCCTCCGAGTACCCGGCGTCGCCGCCGGCGTCCGCCCCTGCGTCGCCCCCGGCCTCGCCGCCCTCGGCTCCCGCCTCGGAGCCGGCGTCGCCGGCGAAGTCCTGCGACGGGTCGCCGAAGGCCGGGCCGAAGAGGGCGTTCGCCACGGCCGAGCCAATGACCACGCCCGCGACGGTGCCGAGCAGGCTGGAGCCGACCATCGAGCCGAAGCCCGGACCACGCGCGCCGGAGCCGCCCTGGCCGCGGAACGACTGCTCCAGCGTGCCGGGCCGGCGCATCTCGGCCCGGGTGGCCATGCGGGCGAGGGACTGCGGGTCGTCGGAGGTGGCCCGCTCGTTCGCGGGGAGGCCCGAGCCGACGTCCTCGAGCACGCGGCGCCGCTGCTCCGGCGTCAGGCGGGCGAACGCCTCGGCGTGCGCCTGCTCGACGGCGTCCGGCGGCGCGGTGCGCAGCAGGTAGCGGTAGCGCTCGACGGCCACCTCGTCGGGGTCGCGGTGTGCGGCGGGGCCGCCGGCGCCGGGCCGGCCGGCGGGCTGCTGGCCGGGGTACGGCGCGTAGCCGTGCTTCCCCGGCGCCTCACCCGTGTGCGGCCGGGCGTCGTCGGGCCGGCCTGGCACGCCGTGGTACGTGCGCTCGTCGTGAGTTCTGCCGAGGAGTCGGTCGAGGAATCCCATGACGGTCCAACGATCGCGTCGGGGCGGGCGTTCCCGCCAACGACGACGGCCCGCACCCCGACGAGCGAGGTGCGGGCCGTGCGACTCCCGCGGCCGGCGTCAGCCGGCCGGGAGCGAGATCAGAGCGGGCGGACGTTCTCCGCCTGCGGGCCCTTCGGGCCCTGCGTGACGTCGAACTCCACGCGCTGCTCCTCGTCCAGGGACCGGTAGCCCTGGGACTGGATGGCGGAGAAGTGGACGAACACGTCGGCCGAGCCGTCCTCGGGGGCGATGAAGCCGTAGCCCTTCTCGCTGTTGAACCACTTCACGGTTCCGGTGGCCATGCTTACTCCTTCAAGAGGTGTCGACGACCTCGACCGTCGAGATCGCGCATCACGGTGAATCGTCGTCAACTCTTGAGACCAAGGTCCGCCGGGTGACCGCACCAGTCCTTCCGATGCGATCGCCGTGGCGCGGACGGGAACCGTCCGGATCGAGCGAGGCACTGCAACGGGGACAACGGTACGCGAGCGCGAGCACGGGCACCAGTGTTGCCGCACGGGCTGTCCACAGGGTGGTCACCCCGGTGGACGCGAGGTCGGGGGCGGCCGATACAAAGGTGTCATGACCACTTCCCCCGTGCCCTCCCTGCCCCTGTCCGGCGACGTCGAGATCCCCCAGGTCGGTCTCGGTGTCTTCCAGGTGCCCGACGACGGCACCCAGGCCAACGTCGAGCAGGCGCTCGAGCTCGGGTACCGGCACGTCGACACCGCCGCCGGCTACTACAACGAGGCGGGCGTCGGCGCGGCGCTGCGCGCGTCGGGCCTCCCCCGCGAGGACGTCTTCGTCACCACCAAGCTCCGCAACGGCGACCAGGGGTACGAGCAGGCGCTGCGCGCGTTCGAGGACTCCCGCCGCGCGCTCGGCGTCGACCAGGTCGACCTGTACCTGATCCACTGGCCGGTGCCGAGCAAGGACCTGTACGTCGAGACGTGGCGCGCGTTCGAGAAGCTGCTCGCCGAGGGCGCCGTGCGCGCGATCGGGGTGTCCAACTTCCTGGTCGAGCACCTCGACCGTCTCGTCGCGGAGACCGACGTCGTGCCCGCGGTGAACCAGGTCGAGGTGCACCCCACCTTCCAGCAGGCCGCGGTGCAGCAGCGCTGCCGCGAGCTCGGCGTCGCCGTCGAGGCGTACTCGCCGCTCGGTCGCGGGGCCGACCTGGACGCGCCGGCCGTCGTCGCCGCCGCGACGGAGCTCGGCGTCACGCCCGCGCAGGTCGTGCTGCGGTGGGCGGTGCAGCAGGGGCGGATCGTCATCCCCAAGTCGCTGTCCGCCGAGCGGCAGGCCACGAACCTGGACGTCTTCTCGTTCGAGCTGTCGGCCGCGCAGGTGGCGTCGATCGACGCCCTGGAGGCCGGTGCCGAGGGGCGCACGGGGGCGGACCCGGCCACCGCGTCGTTCACGCAGTTCCGCGCCTGATGCGGGGCCGCGGGAGGCCGAGTGTGACCTAGATAACAGGTTCGTCACGATCTGCAGGGAGTGACCCGCGCGACACGTCGGCGACATACAGTCTCGCTACGTTCAGCGGCACTGAATGCGGTGTTGAGCCGCGAATGTCCTACCTCCAAAAGGGGAACAGCATGATCCGACGCACCACGGCCGCCAAGGGCTTGGCCCTCGCGGCAGTCCTCAGCCTCGGCCTCGCAGCCTGCGCCTCGTCCGACGGCGGGAGCGGCGACAGCAGCGAGGGCGGCGGCGGCTCGGCCGAGCCGTTGAAGATCGGCACGATCCTGCCGGTCACTGGCACCCTCGCCTTCCTCGGGCCGCCGGAGATCGCCGGCGTCGGTCTGGCGATCGACGACATCAACGCCGCCGGCGGCGTCCTCGGCAACGACGTCAGCGTCGAGTGGGGCGACTCCGGCGACAGCACCGACCTCTCGGTGGCGACCAGCACGGCGACCGACCTCATCGGCAAGGGCGTCTCCGTCGCCATCGGCGCGGCGTCCTCCGCGGTGTCGCTCGGCGTGGTCGACCAGTTCGCCGAGGCCAGCGTCATGCAGATCTCGCCCGCGAACACGGCGGCGGACCTGTCGGGGTACGGCGAGTTCTTCGCCCGGACGGCACCGCCCGACACGGTCCAGGGGCCGGCGCACGCCGACCTCATCATGGGTGACGGCCACTGCAAGGTCGGCTTCCTCGTGCAGAACGAGGCCTACGGCAACGGCCTGCGCGACTACATCCAGGAGGCGCTCGAGGCCGGTGGGTGCGAGGCGGTCTACGGCGGCAACGGCGAGGGCCACGAGTTCGCGCCGGGCGAGACGAACTTCGGCGCCCAGGTGACCGACCTGCTCGCGCAGAAGCCCGACGCCATCTCGATCGTCGCGTTCGAGGAGACCACCGCCATCGTCAACGAGCTCGTGGCGCAGGGCTGGGACTTCGACGGCACCACGTACTTCGTCGACGGCAACCTCTCCAACTACGGCGACGACTTCGACCCGGGCACCCTCGAGGGCGTCCAGGGCACGCTGCCCGGCGCGCAGGCCGACGACGCCTTCCGCGAGCAGCTGCAGACGTGGTACTCGGAGAACGAGAGCGGCGAGCTCAACGACTTCTCCTACTCCGCCGAGTCGTACGACGCTGTGGTCCTCGCCGCGCTCGCGGCGGTCAAGGGCGACGGCACCGACGGCGCCACGATCTCGAAGAACATCCGTGCGGTGTCGGGTGCCGACGGCGGCACCGAGGTCACGTCGTTCGAGGAGGGCGTCAAGGCGCTCGAGGCCGGCGACGACATCAACTACGTCGGCAAGTCCGGCATCGGGCCGCTCAACGACTCGAACGACCCGACGTCCGCGTTCATCGGCATCTACAAGTACGGCGCCGACAACACCTACACCTACCAGCGGCAGATCGAGGGCAAGATCGAGGAGTGATCCTCGCTCGCTGACCTCGGCACGACGACGGCCCGGACGCTCGCACAGAGCGGCCG
>NZ_JBHTVC010000004.1:70299-154345 GCF_042793275.1 Isoptericola sp. NPDC056578 | reverse complement strand
ACGTATCCCTCCCGAAGTGGAGGGCGCCCTGGCGCCCGTGAACGCGTCCGCGCGAAGGAAGCATCCCGCCACGCTCGATCTTCGTCAGGCGGTGTCGCATCGCCGCGGCCTCGTCTCACGTCGTCACGGGAACCGTAGGGGGATGTGCTGGTGGCGTGGGCGGGGCGTGATGGGATGGCCTCGTGACTGAGACCTCCGAGCCCGAGCAGCCCGCGCTGCTCGGGCTCGACGACGTCCCGGCCCCGCGTGACGCCGCGACGAAGGGGCGCCGCAAGCCCGGGACGGGCGGCAAGGGCGGCAAGGCTGCCCTGGGGGCCACTCCCGTCGCCGAGGAGCTGCCCGTCGCGCGGGTGGTGCTCGACCTGCAGCCCGCGCACCTGGACCGCCCGTACGACTACCTGGTGCCCGCCCCCATGGCCGACGACGCCCGGCCGGGGGTGCGGGTGCGGGTCCGGTTCGGGCCGCAGGAGGTGGCGGGCTACGTCGTGGAGCGTCGGGAGACGTCCGACCACGAAGGGCGGCTCGTGCCGCTCAAGCGACTGGTCTCGGCCGACCCGGTGCTGTCGGAACCTGTGCTGCGGCTGGCCCGCGCCGTCGCGGACCGGTACGCGGGCACCCTCGCCGACGTGCTGCGCCTCGCGGTGCCGCCCCGGCACGCGCGGGTCGAGAAGGAGGTGCTGGCCTCCCTGGCGGAGCCCGTCGAGGAGGCGGGACGGGACGGCACGGACGGCACGGACGGCACGGACGACGCGGGTGACGCCCGGGACCGCCCCCAGGACGCCTCTGACGGCGCTCAGAGCGACTCCGGGGCGCCCGCCGGGGACCTGGCGGTGCCGCGGCCCGTTCGTCCCGTGGCGGCGGGCTCCGTGGCGGCGTGGGAGTCGTACCTCGGCGGGGAGGCGTTCTGCCGGCACCTGCTGGCCGGGCAGGCGCCGCGGGCCGTCTGGACGCCGCTGCCCGGTCTGGCGCCGCCGACCGACGACGGGCCGGCCCACGTGCCGCACTGGGCGGCCGGCGTCGCGCAGGCGGCCCGCGCCACCGTCGCCGGGGGGCGGCGCGCCCTCGTCGTCGCCCCCGACGCCCGGGACGTCGAGCGCGTCGTCGACGCCCTGGGCGAGGCCGGGCTCGACGACGTCGTGCGCCTCCTCGCCGACGACGGCCCCGCACCCCGCTACCGCGCGTTCCTGCGCGCCCGGCACGGCCTGGCCGACGTCGTGGTCGGGACCCGGGCCGCGATGTTCGCCCCGGTGCCCGACCTCGGCCTCGTCGTGCTGTGGGGGGACGGGGAGGACACGCTCGCGGAGCCGCACGCCCCCTACCCGCACGCCCGCGACGTGCTCGCCCTGCGCAGCGACCTGGAGTCCGCGGCGTACCTGCTGGCGTCGCCGGGCCGGACCGTGCAGGCGCAGGCGCTGCTGGCGTCCGGGTGGGCGCGCGAGATCGCCGCGCCCCGCGACGTGCTGCGCGCCCGCGCACCCCGCGTGCGCGCGCTCACGTCGGTCGAGCTCGCCGCCGAGGGGCCGGGCGCGGCCGCGCGGCTGCCGACCGCCGCCTGGCGGGCCGCCCGCGACGGGCTGACCCGCGGACCCGTCCTCGTGCAGGTGCCGCGCACCGGCTACCTGCCCGTCGTGGCCTGCGCGCGGTGCCGGACCGCCGCCCGGTGCGCCGCGTGCCACGGCCCCCTCGGCATGACCCGCACCGGCAGCGCACCGCAGTGCTCCTGGTGCGGCCGCCTCGCCGGCGGCTGGCGCTGCGAGGAGTGCGGCGACACCCGGCTGCGCGCCGTCCGCGTCGGGTCGGACCGGACCGCGGAGGAGCTCGGCCGGGCGTTCGCGGGCACGCCCGTGCGGGTGTCCGCGTCCTCCGCGCCCGCCGGGGTGCTCGACCGGGTCGGGCCGGAGCCGGCGCTCGTCGTCGCGACGCCCGGGGCGGAGCCCGTCGCCGACGGCGGGTACGCCGTCGCCCTCCTGCTCGACGCCGCCGTGGCCACCGCGGGCACAGGGCTCGCCACTGCCACGGAGGCGCTGCACCGCTGGCTCGCCGCCGCGGCCCTCGTGCACCCCGCCCGCGCCGGCGGGCAGGTGCTCCTCGTCGGGGACGCCGCTCCCGCCCCGACCGGGGCGCTCGTGCGCTACGACCCCGGGGGCCTGGCCGACCGGGAGCTCGCCGAGCGCCGCGAGCTCGCGCTGCCGCCCGCGGTCCGCGTCGCGGCCGTCTCCGGCGACCGGGGGGCGGTGGACGCGGTCGTCGGCCGCGTCGCGCTCGCGGGGCCCGACACCGTCCTCGGCCCCGTCGAGCAGCCTGACGCCGACCCGCGACGCGGAGCCACCCTCGAGCCCCAGGTGCGCACCGTGCTGCGCGTCCCCCTCGCCCAGGGGGGCGAGCTCGCCGCCCAGCTGCGCGCCTCCCTCGCCGTCCGGTCCGCTCGGCGCGAGGGTGGCGTGGTCCGCGTGCAGGTCGACCCGAAGGAGATGCTCTGATGGCCCTCGCCCCCGCCGGGGCCCCCGTCGACACCGTGGTGCTCGACTTCGGCAACGTGCTCGTCGGGTGGGACCCCTACGGGGCGTTCCCCGGCCGGCCGCGCGCCGAGGTGGCCAGCTGGATGGCGGAGATCGACTTCCCGGCGTTCAACCTCGCCCAGGACGCCGGCCGCAGCTGGGCCGACGCCCGCGCGACCCTCGACGACCGTCCCCACCTGCAGCCTCTCCTGGACGAGTACGTGGCGGGCTTCCCCGGGACGCTGACCGGCCCCGTCCCCGGCTCGGCGGAGCTCGTCGAGGAGCTCGGTGCCGCGGGCGTGCGCCTCCTCGGGCTCACGAACTGGTCCGCCGAGCTGTTCCGGCACGCCGCCGGCGCCGCCCCCGCCACGACCCGCCTGGAGCACGTCGTCGTCTCCGGGCGTGTGGGGCTCGCGAAGCCCGACCCGGCGATCTTCCGTCACCTGGCCGCGACGCACGACGTCGATCCCGCCCGCGCCGTCTTCGTGGACGACGGCCCCGCCAACGTCGCCACCGCCCGGCAGCTCGGCTTCCACGCCGTCCGCTTCACCGACACTCCGGCGCTGCGCGCCGCGCTGCGCTCCCTCGGGCTGCCCGTGCGGCGGTAGGCGGGCGCGTCCCGCCCGAGCCACGGCGCGTCGCCGCCCGACTACGATCGGGTGGTGCGCCTGCTCTTCGCCGGAACCCCCGACCCCGCCGTCCCGTCCCTGCGTGCCCTCCTGGCGTCGCGCCACGAGGTCGTGGGCGTCCTGACCCGGGCGGACGCCCCCGCCGGGCGGGGCCGCCGCCTCGTGCCCAGCCCGGTGCGGCTCGCGGCCGAGGAGGCCGGGATCCCGGTCCTCACCGAGCGCCCCCGCGGCGAGGATTTCCTCGCGACGCTGCGCGAGCTCGACGTCGACGCCGCCCCCGTCGTGGCGTACGGGCACCTGCTGCGCCCCGACGTGCTCGCCGTCCCCCGGCTCGGCTGGGTCAACCTGCACTTCTCCGTGCTGCCCGCGTGGCGCGGAGCGGCCCCCGTGCAGCACGCCGTCCTCGCGGGCGACGAGGTCACCGGAGCCACGACCTTCCTGCTGGACGAGGGCATGGACACCGGCCCGGTGCTCGGCACCGCCACGGAGACGATCCGCCCCCGCGACACGTCCGGCGACCTGCTCGGCCGCCTCGCGACCAGCGGCGCGGAGCTGCTGGTCGCCACCCTCGACGCGCTCGAGGACGGCACCCTCGCCCCCCAGGCGCAACCGGCCGACGGCGTCTCCCTCGCACCGAAGGTCACGACCGACGACGCCCGCGTCCGCTGGGACGACCCGGCCCTCGCCGTCGACCGCCGTGTCCGCGCCGTCACGCCCGCCCCGGGGGCCTGGACCACCCTGCCCCCCACCTCGGGGCTCGACGCCGCCCCCGGCGCCCGCCTCGGCCTCGGTCCCGTCACCCCGCGACCCGACGTCACCGACCTCGCCCCGGGCGAGGTGCGCGCCGGCAAGAAGGAGGTCCTCGTCGGGACCGCCACGCACGCCGTCGCCCTCGGGCACGTGCAGCCCGTGGGCAAGAAGCCGATGCCCGCCGCCGACTGGGCCCGCGGCGCACGCGGCCTCTTCACCGCCGACGCCGGGGACACCGCCCCGCGCCTCGGGCAGGACGCCCGATGAGCGCGGACCGCCGGGACGAGCGTCGCGACTCCTCCCGCAACAGCAAGGGCCGCCAGCGCGGCGCCGCCCGCTCGCGCGGCGAGACCCACCGCAGCGCCCAGGCGCCCGGCGAGCGGCGGCGTCGCACCGACCCCGCCCGCACCGCCGCCTACGACGTCCTGCGCCAGGTGGACGGCTCCGACGCCTACGCCAACCTCGTGCTCCCGCCCCTGCTGCGCGAGCGCCGCGTCGCGGGCCGCGACGCCGCCTTCGCCACCGAGCTCGCGTACGGCACCCTGCGCCTGCGCGGTCGCTACGACGCGATCCTCGCCCGCTGCGTGACCCGCCCCCTCGACCAGCTCGACCCCGAGGTGCTCGACGTGCTCCGTCTCGGCGCGCACCAGCTCCTGGGGATGCGGGTGCCGTCCCACGCCGCCGTCTCCGAGACGGTCGCCCTCGCCCGTGACCGCGTGGGCGCCGGGCCCGCCCAGATGGTCAACGCCGTCCTGCGCGCCGTCGGGCGCACGTCCCTCGACGACTGGCTCACCCGCCTCGCCGACGAGGCGCCCGACGCCGTCACCGGCCTCGCCACGGTCGGCTCCCACCCCGTATGGATCGCCCGCGCCCTGCGCGAGGCGCTCGCGGGCCACGGCCGCAGCCCGGACGAGGTCGCCGACCTCCTCGACGCCGACAACACCGCCCCGCGCGTCACCCTCGTCGCCCGCCCCGGCCTCGCTGGCCCCGACACGCTCCAGGAGCAGGCCCACGACGCCGACGTGCGGCTCGAGCCCGGCCGCTGGGCACCGACCGCGCTCGTCCTCGCCGGCGGCAGCGACCCCGCCGCGCTGCCCGCCGTCGCCGACGCGCGCGCGGGGGTGCAGGACGAGGGCTCCCAGCTCGTCACCCTCGCCCTCGCGGACGCCCCGCTCAAGGGACCTGACGCCCGCTGGCTCGACCTGTGCGCCGGTCCGGGCGGCAAGGCCGCGCTCCTCGCGGCGCTCGCGGGGGAGCGGGGCGCCACCCTCGTCGCCAACGAGGTGCAGCCGCACCGAGCGCGGCTCGTCGAGCGGGCCCTGCGCGCCGTGCCCGGCGGCGTCGTGGAGCGCGTGCGCACGGGCGACGGGCGGGAGGTCGGCACCGAGGAGCCCGCCGCCTACGACCGGGTGCTCGTCGACGCCCCCTGCACCGGGCTCGGCGCCCTGCGCCGTCGCCCCGAGTCCCGGTGGCGCCGCACGCCGGCGGACCTCGGCACGCTGACCGTGCTGCAGCGCGAGCTGCTCGGTTCCGCCCTGGACGCGGTGCGTCCCGGCGGCGTCGTCGCGTACGTCACCTGCTCCCCGCACCTGGCGGAGACGCGGCTCGTGGTCGACGACGTGCTCCGCCGCCGCGACGACGCCGAGCGCATCGACTCCCGTGCGGCGCTGCGCGGCGTGCTCGTCCCGGGGGCGCAGCTCGACCTGGGCGCCGACGACGGGGGCGCGCAGGGGCTGGACGCCCAGCTGTGGCCGCACGTGCACGGCACCGACGCGATGCACCTCACGCTGCTGCGAAGGGTCCGCTGAACCGCCGGTCGCTGTCAGGAGATCCTTGCAAACTTTGGGATGCCGGAATATCCTTCCTGAGAGTTCGGGAAGAATAATCCGACAACAGGAGCCTGACATGACGCATCCCAGCCCCTGGACGCCGGCACGCAGCGCACGCGACCTCGGCCGCTTCGCCCGCACCGTCCGCCGCCGACGCGGCATCAGCCAGACGGCGCTCGCGGAGGAGCTGGGGCTGACGCGGCAGTACGTCTCCGAGGTCGAGGCGGGCGTGGACAACCTGTACATCACGCGCCTGTTCGAGATCTTCGACGAGCTCGGCATCGACGTGCGCCTCGCGGAGCGGGGGCGAGACGCGTGACCGAGATCGACGCCTGGCTCTACGGGGCACGGATCGCGCGCTTCGTCGCGCGTGACCTCGGGCGGGGGACGCCGCGGGTCGAGCTCGGGTGGGACGACGACGCGGCGCGGCGCTGGGGCGACGGCGCGCGGATCCTGTCGCACCTGCTCCCGATCGAGCCGGACGAGCGGCCCGCGCCGGCGCGCGTGGCCGCCTGGCTCGACGGCCTCATGCCGGAGGGGCGCGTCCGTGCCCACATGGCCATGGACGCGGGCGTGGACCCCGACGACCCGGTCGCGTTCTTCCGCGCCTACGGCGGCGACACGGTGGGCGCGCTGACGTTCGTCGAGGCGGGCGTCGTGCCGGAGCCGGAGTCGCGCCCCACCCGGCGTCTCGACGAGGCGGGCGTCGCCGCCCTCCTGCGCGAGAGCGTGGCCCGCGCCGGCGGGCAGGGGCGGGCGCAGCACCTCACCAGCTCCCTGCCGGGCATGGAGCCCAAGATCGGCCTCGTGCGCGACGAGCAGGGGTGGCTCCGGGCGTCACCCACCCAGCCCACGACGCACATCCTCAAGGTGGCGCGCGAGGCGGGCTCGCCCACGGCCGACCTCGTCGACACCGAGGCCGCCGCGCTCGACCTGGCCCGCCGCGTGGGCCTCACGTCGATCGACGCCGAGGTGGTCACGTTCGAGGACGTCCGGGCGATCGTCGTCTCCCGCTACGACCGAGTGTCCGACGCGGCCTCGCCGGGCGGCCAGCGGCGCGTGCACCAGGAGGACGCGGCCCAGGCCCTGGGCATCAACACCCGCGACCCGGAGCGCAAGTTCCAGCACGGCCGGACGCTGCCGTCGCTCGCCAGGATCGCCCGCGTGCTGCGCGAGGACGGTGCCCGGCCCGACCCGCTGCTCGCGCTCACCACCCTGAACCTGGCGGTCGGGAACACCGACGCCCACGCGAAGAACGTGTCGCTGCTGCGGCGCGAGGACGGCACCGTGGCGCTCGCCCCGGCCTACGACGTGTCCATGCACCTGCACCACGTGCACGCGTCGCGGGTCTTCGCGATGGACGTGTCCGGGGAGCGCGACATGGACCGCATCACGGCCGAGCACCTCGTCGCGGAGGGGGAGTCGTGGGGGCTGCCGCGCCGCCGCGCGCTGCGTGCCGTGGCGGCCACGCTCGACGGGTTGCGCACCGGCCTCGGGGAGATCGACCGCGACGCCCACCCGGGCGTGGGTCCGGACGCGTGGCGGACCGTGGAGGCCCGCACCGACGCGCTCCGCGCCGGGCTGCCCTCCTGAGGTGCTTCTCCTGAGGCGCTGTCCTGCTGAGGCGCGCGGCGCGCTCGTCAGGCGAGGGTGCGCTGGAGCAGCGTGGTGCTCACGGAGCGGCCGTGCTTGACGCCGACGTCACGCAGCACACCGGCGACCTCGAAGCCGAACCGGCGGTGCAGGGGGAGCGAGCCGGCCGCCGCGGGGTCGTCGGCCACGACCGCCACGACCTGCCGCACGCCGGCGCGCGTGCAGGCCTCCAGCAGCGCGGTCATGAGCAGCGAGCCGACACCCCGGCCCTGGGCCGCGGGGGCGAGGTAGATCGTGTCCTCCACCGTGTAGCGGTAGGCGGCCTTGGGCCGCCAGGGGGCCGCGTACGCGTAGCCGACGACAGTCCCGTCGACCTCGGCCACGAGGAAGGGCAGGCCGCGGGCGTCCAGGTCCACGAGGCGCTGGCGCCAGGCGGCGACGTCGGGGGCCTGCTCGTCGAAGGTCACGGCCGTGCCGGTGACGTACGGCTCGAGGATCGCCGCGACGGCGGGCAGGTCGCCGACGACGGCGGCACGCACGACGGGCGGTGCGGCGACCGTCGACGCGGTCGACGGCGACGGCTCGGCGGGGGAGGGGAGCGGTGGCACGGGGCGAGCGTAGTGGCTGCTCCGCCTACGCTGGGCGCATGCCTGCGCTGATCAACCCGAGCATCCTGTCGGCCGACTTCGCGAACCTCGAGCGGGACCTGGGCGCCATCGCCTCCGCCGACTACGCCCACGTGGACGTCATGGACAACCACTTCGTGCCGAACCTCACGCTCGGCCTGCCGGTCTTCGAGCGGTTGGCGCAGGTCTCTCCTGTGCCGCTCGACGCGCACCTGATGATCGAGGACCCGGACCGCTGGGCGCCGGCGTACGCGGAGGCCGGGGCGGCCTCGGTGACGTTCCACGCGGAGGCCGCCAACGCCCCGGTGCGCCTCGCGCGGGAGCTGCGGCGCCTGGGGGCACGGGCGGGCGTGGCGCTCCGGCCGGCCACGCCGGTGGAGCCGTTCCTCGACCTCCTGCCGGAGATCGACATGATCCTCGTCATGACCGTGGAGCCCGGCTTCGGCGGGCAGTCGTTCATCGACGGGACGCTGCCGAAGATCCGGCGGGCCCGGCAGGCGGTGGGGGAGTCGGGGCTGGACGTGTGGATCCAGGTCGACGGGGGAGTGTCGCGCGACACCATCGAGCGAGCTGCGGACGCGGGGGCGAACGTCTTCGTGGCGGGTTCCGCGGTGTACGGGGCCGCCGACGTCCCGGCGGAGATCGAGGCCCTGCGCGGGCTGGCGTCGGGCCACGCCCACTGAGCACCTCTCGCGGCTCGGCACGCAACCGGCACCTCTCTCGACTCTCGGAAAAATAGTGTGCCAAGCGTCCTGAACACGCGGAGCTCACCGTCCCGAGGACCGGAACCCTGCCCGGAGCCCGGGGTCCCGGCGTCTAGGCTGAGCGGGTGAAGACGTTCGACTCCCTGTTCGCCGAGCTGACCGAGAAGGCCACGACCCGCCCCGCCGGGTCGGGGACCGTGGCCGAGCTGGACGCCGGCGTGCATGCGATCGGCAAGAAGATCGTGGAGGAGGCGGCCGAGGTCTGGATGGCCGCCGAGCACGAGACCGACGAGGCCGCCGCGGAGGAGATCTCGCAGCTGCTGTACCACCTGCAGGTGCTCATGCTGGCCAAGGGACTGACGCTCGAGGACGTGTACGCGCATCTGTGAGCGCCCGGACCGGGGCCGCACCGTCACGGTGCGGCCCCGTCGTCCGTCGCGCGCGCCCTGCCGCCCGACACGTCCCGTCCTGATCAGAACGAGGTAACCGCAGTGCTCCGTATCGCCGTCCCCAACAAGGGCTCCCTCTCCGTCCCGGCCTCCGACATGCTGCGCGAGGCCGGCTACCGCCAGCGTCGAGACACCCGCGAGCTCGTGCTCGCCGACCCCGACAACGGGGCCGAGTTCTTCTTCCTGCGCCCCCGCGACGTCGCGGTGTACGTCGGCTCCGGCACCGTCGACGTCGGTATCACCGGCCGCGACCTGCTGCTCGACTCTGGCGCCGACGCCGTCGAGCACCTGCCGCTCGGCTTCGCCGCGTCGACGTTCCGTTTCGCGGCGCCGGCGGGCACGATCACCGACGTCGACCAGATCGCCGGCCGCCGGGTGGCGTCGTCGTACGACACCCTGGTCCGCTCGTACCTGCGCGAGCGAGGGATCGAGCCGTCGGCCGTGGTGCACCTCGACGGCGCGGTGGAGAGCTCCGTGCGCCTGGGCGTCGCGGACGTCATCGCGGACGTCGTCGAGACGGGCACGACGCTGCGCGCGGCGGGTCTCGAGGTGTTCGGCGAGCCGATCCTGCGTTCCGAGGCGCTGCTCATCCGACGCAGCGACGTGGGGGAGCCGGCCGGGCTCGACGTGCTCACCCGCCGCCTCCAGGGCGTGATCACCGCGCACGAGTACGTGCTCATGGACTACGACGTGCCGATGGAGCTCGTCGACGCCGCGGTGGCGGTGACGCCCGGCTTCGAGTCGCCCACCGTGTCGCCGCTGCACAACGGCGAGTCGGCGGCGGTGCGGTCGATGGTGAAGCGCTCGGAGACCAACCGCGTGATGGACGCGCTGTACGAGGTGGGGGCGCGCGGCATCATCGTGACCTCCATCCACGCCAGCCGGCTGTGACCCGGCGGGTCGGCGCCCGCCGACCTGTCGAGCACGTGCGGGCGGTGGCAGCGTGGTGGGCATGAGCGCGTCACGCTTCCGCACCTTCCGGCCGCTGTGGGGCCAGGTCTCGGCCTGGTTCGTGTGGGTGGTCGCCGCGGTCGGCAGCGTGGTGGTCGGGCTCGGCTCGAACGGGCCGATGGGCGCGGCCGCGGTGAACAAGATCTCGTTCGTGGTCTTCGCGCTGGGCGTCACCTGGCTGCTGTGGCGGCTCGGCGGCGTGCACGCGGTGCCCTCGGAACAAGGGCTGCGGGTGCGCAACCTCGTACGGTCCCGGACGCTCGCGTGGCCGGAGATCGTCGAGGTACGGCTGGGCCCGAACGACCCGTGGGTGCGCCTCGACCTCGCCGACGGCGGCACGATCGCCGTGATGGGCATCCAGCGGGCGGACGGGGAGCGCGGGATGGCGGAGGCGCGGCGCCTGCGGTCCCTGGTCGTGAGCCTCGGCGAGGCACCGGACCGCACCTGACCGCGTCCGCCCCTGCCGGGGGACGACGACGCCCCGCGAGCCGTACGGCTCGCGGGGCGTCGCGGTGTCTCGGGCCGGTGCCCGACGTCGTCAGACCGTGCGGGCCGGACGACGGTCGGTGCGGGGCCGCTCCGTGCGCGGGGCGCGCCGCTCCGGGGCGCCCTTGTCGACGGAGATCCGGAGGGCCTTGCCCGCGACGTGGGCACGCCCGATGCGGTTCATGTCGGCGTCGTCGAGCGGTCGCGAGATGTCGACCAGCGAGAAGTTGCCGAAGATGTCGATCTTGCCGATGTCGCTGCCCGACAGGCCGCCCTCGTGGGTGAGCGCCCCGACGATGCCGCGCGGCTGCGCGCCGTGCGTGTGCCCGACGGAGATGCGGTAGCGCGTGCCGGCGGCGGGACGACGGATGCCGCGGCCACGGTCGTCGCGATCGCGGTCGGAGCGGGGGTGGCGGCCCGTGCGGTCGCCGTCCCGCTCGGTCCGCTCGGCGCGGTGGGTCTCGCGGGTGCGCCCGCCCTTGGCCTCGGCCCGCTCGCGCTCGTGCTCCTCCTGGGCCGCGCGCTGCTGGGGGCCGTCGTCCCCGACCGCGAGCGCCAGGAGGGCGGCCGCGACCTGCAGGGCGTCGTCGTCGGCCTCGACGGGGGCCGTCGTGCCGTCGGTGTCCTCGGCGGAAGCCGCCGCGGTGGCGGCGCGCTCCTGGAGCATCCGGGTGTACAGGTCGAGGCGGCCGGACTCGATGCGGGTGCCGACGGCGTCGAGGAGGCGGCGGGCGCGGTGCTCGGAGACGTCGCGCGGCGAGGGGATCTCGACCTCGGCGAGCGTGGTCCGGATGGTCCGCTCGATGTGCTTGAGCTTGCCGCGCTCGTGGGGCGTGACGAACGACAGGGCGCGGCCGGTGCGCCCCGCGCGGCCGGTGCGGCCGATGCGGTGCACGTAGGCCTCGGGCTCGCGGGGGATGTCGAAGTTGACGACGAGGCCGATGCGGTCGACGTCGAGGCCGCGGGCGGCGACGTCGGTGGCGACGAGCACGTCGAGGGCGCCGGACTTGAGGCGCTCGACGATCTTCTCGCGCTCCTTCTGGGCGACGTCGCCGGAGATGGTGGCGGCGGAGGTGCCGCGCTCGACCAGGGCGGCGCCGACCTCCTCGGCGTCCTTGCGGGTGCGGGTGAAGACGATGGTGGCGTCGGCGTCGGAGGTGGCGAGCACCCGGACCAGGGAGCCGATCTTGTGCCGGAAGGGCACGACGGCGTAGGTCTGCTCGACGGTCGACACGGTGGACGACTGCCGGGAGACCGCGATCGCGACGGGGTCGGTGAGGTGGGTCTCGGCGACGGCGCGGATGGCGGGCGGCATGGTCGCGGAGAACAGGGCGACCTGCCGCTTCGCGGGGGCCTGGCCGAAGATCGTCTCGACGTCCTCGGCGAAGCCCATGCGGAGCATCTCGTCGGCCTCGTCGAGGACGAGGAACTTGACGCCGTCGAGGGAGAGGGTGCCGCGCTCCATGTGGTCCATGACGCGGCCGGGGGTGCCGACGACGACGTGCACGCCGTCGCGCAGGGCGCGCTGCTGGGGCTGGTAGGGGGAGCCGCCGTACACGGAGGTGACGCGCACCCCGGGCAGGTGGGTGGCGAAGGACTCGACGGCCTCGGCGACCTGGAGCGCGAGCTCGCGCGTGGGGGCGAGGACGAGCGCCTGCACGTGCCCGCCGGCGACGTCGGCCTGCGGGTCGAGGGCGGCGAGCAGCGGGATGCCGAAGGCGGCGGTCTTGCCGGTGCCGGTCTGGGCGACGCCGGTGATGTCGCGACCGGCGAGGAGCTCGGGGATGGCGCGCGCCTGGATGGGCGAGGGCGTCGTGAACCCGAGGTCGTCGACGGCGGCCTGCAGCGGTGCGGGGAGGCCGAGGTCGGCGAACGTCGGGTCCTGCCCGGTGTTCTGCTCGGTGGGCAGGGTGGAGTCAGGGGTGCTCAAGAGCGGTCACCGTTCTGTGGGTGGTGGGGGAGGAGTCCTGCACCGCCAGGGGCGGCGGGGCGGTCGCTCGGTCCCGGACACACACCAGCCCCGCTCTGAGCGGGGCACAACGAACACGCGGGAGGCACGACGAACTCCGAAGGTGCCCCCAGTCTACCGGCCGGTGCCGGATGAGGTCCGGCGGGTGCCGGTGAGTTCGGCCACTGGGCGCAGGGCGCGTGCGTAGGATGTGCCCCGTGCAGGAGGGCCAGGAGATCAGCAGCCGGGTCTTCACGATCCCGAACCTGGTGAGCTTGCTGCGCCTGGCGCTGGTGCCGGTGTTCGCGGTGCTGATCGTGGTGGGCGAGGACGTGTGGGCCCTCGCCGTCCTGGCCTTCTCCGGGTTCACGGACTGGCTGGACGGCGTGCTGGCGCGGCGCCTGCACCAGGTGACGCGGCTGGGCCAGATGCTGGACCCGGCGGCGGACCGTCTCTTCATCTTCGTCACGCTGGCGGGCCTCGCCTGGCGGGACGTGGTCCCGCTGTGGTTGCTGGTGCTGATCGTGGCGCGTGACGTGCTGCTGATGTGCCTCCTCCCGGTGCTGGCGCGGCACGGGTACGGCCCGCTGCCGGTGAGCTTCGTGGGCAAGGCCGGGACGTTCGCCCTGCTGTACGCGTTCCCCCTGCTCCTCCTGGCGACGATGCCGGGCGTGGTCGGCGCGGCGGCGCACGTCGTGGGCTGGGCGTTCACCTGGTGGGGCGT
The DNA here is from genome assembly GCF_042793275.1 of Isoptericola sp. NPDC056578. Taxonomy (NCBI): domain Bacteria; kingdom Bacillati; phylum Actinomycetota; class Actinomycetes; order Micrococcales; family Promicromonosporaceae; genus Isoptericola; species Isoptericola sp. NPDC056578. The sequence continues at coordinate 141,158 of NZ_JBHTVC010000004.1, read as the reverse complement.
CGGCCTGTACTGGGTGGCGGGTGTCCAGTACGTGCGGCAGGCGCGCGTCCTGCTGGGGGCCGCGAGCGCCGGGCCGGACGCCCGGGGTACGGAGGGCGAGGCGTGACGGCGCCGGTGCGCACGCCGGCGCGCCGCCGCCCGGACGAGTCGATGACCCTGCTGGTCGAGGTCATGGAGAAGCCTCTGGACCCGGGGTACGCGGAGGAGGCCGAGCGGCGCGCCGAGGCGGCGCGGGCCGGGCGCCCGGCGGGGCGCCGGGGGCTCTCCGTCGTGCTCCTGCTGGTGCTCGCGGCCCTGCTGGGGTTGCTGACCGTGTCGGCGGCACGGCAGCTGCGAGCGCCCCAGGCCGAGGTGGCGGCGGCGCGCGAGGTGCTGGAGAACCAGATCGTGGACCGGCGCGGGGAGGTGGACGCGCTCCAGGCCCGGTCGGTGGCGCTGAGCGACGAGATCGAGGCGCTGCAGCACACCGCGCTCGCCAGCGAGGACCCGGGACTGTTGCAGACGCTGCAGCGCGACGGCGTGGTGAGCGGGTCGGCGGCCGTCAGCGGCCCCGGTCTGGTGGTCTCCCTGTCGGACGGCGACGCCGCGCAGTCGGAGTCGGATCCCGACGCGAGCGCCCGGGTGCGGGACGCGGACGTGCAGACCGTGGTGAACGCCCTGTGGGCGGCGGGCGCGGAGGCGATCTCGGTGGACGACCAGCGGCTGACGTCGCTGTCGGCGATCCGTAACGCGGGGGACGCCATCCTGGTGGACCTCGTGCCGCTGCCGGGGCCGACCTACGCGATCCGCGCGATCGGCGACCCCGACGACCTGCAGACCGCGTACGCTCGCTCCGGCGCCCCGGCGTACCTGCAGCTGTTGGGGTCGCGCTACGGGATCCAGTCGAGCGTGACCCCGCAGAGCGACCTGTCGCTGCCGGGCGTGGGGAACCAGACCCTGCGGTACGCGTCGACGTCGGGTGCGGGGGAGTCCTCGCAGCCGGGCGACGACGCCCAGGGGGCACCGCAGAGCACACGAGAGAGCACATCGCCGGGGACGTCGCAGGGGACGTCGTCGTCCGACACCGAGGAGGAACGCTCATGATCGCCGCGATCGGGCTCGTGATCGGCGTGATCGCCGGTCTGGTGCTGCAGCCGACCGTGCCGGTGGCGTTGCAGCCCTATCTGCCGATCGCGGTGGTGGCCGCCCTGGACGCCTTGTTCGGGGGCCTGCGCGCCAAGCTCGACGGGCTGTTCGACGACAAGGTGTTCCTGGTGTCGTTCCTGTCGAACGTGGTCGTGGCGGCGTTCATCGTGTTCCTCGGCGACCAGCTGGGCGTGGGTGCGCAGCTGTCGACCGCGGTCGTGGTGGTGCTGGGCATCCGGATCTTCTCGAACGCGGCGGCGATCCGCCGCCACCTGTTCAAGGCGTGAGCGGCGGATGAGCGACCCGAAGGGCGACCGCCCCGACACCCCCGAGTCCGCTGAGACGCCTGAGTCGCCTGAGTCGCCTGACGTCGCGTCCGGCGACGGCGACGAGGACGTGACCGCCGGGGCTCCGTCGTCGGCCGTCGAGGACGACGCCGCGGTGGCTGCCGCGAGCGCCGGGCCCCCGCAGGAGGACCAGGCCTCGCAGGAGGACCAGGCCTCGCAGGAGGAGCCTGTGCCCTCGGAGGCGCCCTCCCACGGCGCCCCGGCCGACGGTGACTCCACCGATCGGGAACTCACGGGCGAGGACTCCCCGCAGGGCGAGGCGGCCACGTCCTTGGAACCTGAGGTGGACGAGGGCGAGGCGGTGGCCCACGCCGAGCCCGCCGCCACCACGGAGGCGACCCGTGCGGGCGACTCGGACGACGAGCTCGAGCCGCCGGGGGAGCCGCTCGCCGTCGAGCCTGCGCCTGCGCCCGCGCCTGCGCCCGGACCGCCGGACGACGCCCCCGGGGACTCCGAGGACTCCGCAGGCACGGACGACCCCCCGGAGTCGGACGCCCCCGAGCCGGCCAGTGGCGAGCCGGCCGGCGCTGAGAACGGTGTCGACGACACGACCGAGCACGCGACCGCGAGCGCCGGGGCGGCGTCCGCCGCGCCGAGCGGGTGGCGCCGGCTCGGGGCGGCGCTGCGTCCCCGGGCGAGCCGATCCCAGGTGCTGGCGGGCGTGCTGTGCGCGGCGCTGGGCTTCGCGCTGGTGGTGCAGGTGCAGCAGTCGGCGTCGGACCAGCTCTCGTCGGCGCGCCAGGAGGACCTGGTGCGCCTGCTCGACGAGGTCACCGACCGGGCGCAGCAGCTCGGGGACGAGGTCTCGGGGCTGGAGGCGACGCGCGACGAGCTGGAGTCCGGCTCCGGGCAGGCGCGGTCGGCGCTCGAGCTCGCGGAGCAGCGTGCGGAGTCGGAGGGCATCCTGTCGGGGCGGCTGCCGGCGCAGGGCCCGGGGGTGCGCGTGACGATCCAGGACCCGGCCGGCGCGCTGAAGGCGTCGCAGATGTTCAACGTGCTGGAGGAGCTGCGCAACGCGGGCGCGGAGGTGGTCGAGCTCAACGGGGTGCGCCTGGTCACGTCCACCTGGTTCGAGGACGAGGGTGGCGCGATCGTGGTCGACGGGACCTCCCTCTCCTCCCCGTACGAGTGGACCGTCATCGGCGACCCGGAGACGATGGACCGCGCGCTGGAGATCCCCGGCGGCGCGCTCGCGACGGTGCGTACGGCGGGGGCGGAGGCGTCGACGGCGCGCGAGGACGAGGTGAAGATCACGGCGGTCACGCCACCGGGGGAGCCCGAGTACGCGCAGCCGGAGCGCGCGCGCGACTGACAGCGCGACCGACAGCCTCGCGAGGCGCGTCGGGACTGGTCCGACGGGCCGGCCGCCGGTGAGCGGGCTTCCCGCCCGTGCCCCGGTCGGGGTAGGTTTGTCGGACGACGGCGCACGTCGGACGCACAGTCGGCCATCCGGGGCCACCGGCTTCCCGGGCCCGGTCGGCAGCGTCGCCCGACCCACCGGCCCGACCTCACAGGAGGACTGATGACGGACCCCCGCCCTCTCCCGCCGCACCAGGCGGCCGCGGACACCACCGCGCACCTGGGGCGCGTGGGCGCGCCCGCGGAGGAGCAGGCGTTCCGGATCCCGCTCACCGCGGAGGAGGCCGCCGCCGTCGCGGCCCTGCCCCGGCACTCGGCGCTCCTCGTGGTGCAGTACGGCTCCGGCGCCGTGGGGGAGCGCTTCCTGCTGGACTCCGACCGCGCGGTCGCCGGCCGCAGCGAGCAGGCGGACATCTTCCTGGACGACGTGACCGTGTCGCGCAAGCACGCGGAGTTCGCCCGCGAGGGCGACCGGTTCGTGGTCCGGGACATCGGCTCCCTCAACGGCACGTACGTCAACCGGGAGCGCATCGACGCGGCGCCGCTGGTGACGGGTGACGAGGTGCAGATCGGCAAGTTCCGCATGTCGTTCCACGCCAGCCCGCAGGCGCCGCGGGACCCGCAGGCGCCCGCGTCGTGACGGCGGCGCAGGCCGCGCAGGGCGAGGAGCCCGCCGGCGCGCCGGAACCCTGGCCGCGGGGCATCTCGCGCCAGGCGACGATGCGGATCTCCGACGTGCTCGCCCAGCTGGGTCCGGAGTTTCCGTCGGTCTCCCACTCCAAGCTGCGGTTCCTCGAGGACCAGGGCCTGATCGACCCGGTGCGCACCCCGTCGGGCTACCGGCAGTACAGCCCCGCCGACGTCGAGCGCCTGCGGTTCGTGCTGACGGAGCAGCGGGACTCGTACCTGCCGCTGAAGGTCATCAAGGAGCGTCTCGCCGAGATGGACGCGGGGGAGCCCGCGCCCGGACCGGCGCCACGGCTCGCCGACGCGGGTGCCGCGGCCGAGGTGTCGCGACGGCGCTGGACCGTGGAGACCGTCGCGGAGGCGACCGGCACGACGGTCCGCTTCGTGCAGGAGCTGGTGTCCGCGGGCGTGCTGCAGTCCCGGGCGGGGAGCCGGTTGGACGACGGCGCCCCCGACGTGGTGCGGATCGCGGCCCGGCTCGCGGAGCACGGCATCGAGCCGCGCCACCTGCGGTCGTTGCGGGCGTCGGCGGACCGGCACGTGGGCCTGGTGGACCAGCTCGTGGCGCCCTACCGCAGCCAGCAGACCCCGTCGGCGCGCGCCCAGGGTGCGGAGCTCGCGGCGGAGGTGGGCGAGCTGCTCGCTCGCCTGCACTCGACGTGGGTGCGGCAGGGTACGGGCGACCTCGTCTGACCGGCCCTTCGCGATCCCTTCGCGTGCGGCCCCAATCCGGCGGGCCCCCCGGGCGACGTGCGGCACCTTGCGGACGTACCGTGGATCGGTGGAACCCGACGACGCGAGCGACGCACCGATGGTCCCGGTGGAGGTCCTCGGGGTGCGGCAGCAGCAGCACGACCAGGAGATCGTCGTGCTGCTGCTGGACGCCGCCGCGAACCTCGCCGTCCCCATCGTCATCGGGGCGCGCGAGGCGTCGGCCATCGCGATGGCGCAGGCGGGTCTCGTGACGCCGCGCCCGATGACGCACGACCTGCTGCGGGACCTTCTCGGCGCGGTGGGCGTGGAGCTCGAGCGGGTCGAGATCGTCGCGCTCGACGGCGGGGTGTTCTTCGCCGAGCTGGTCCTGTCGAACGGCACCCGGCTCGACTCGCGCGCCTCGGACGCGATCGCCCTCTCGGTGCGGACCGGGAGCCCGGTGCTCTGCTCGGCGGAGGTGGTGGCCGTCGCCGGCGTCGAGGTGGTGGACGTTGAGCAGCAGCGCGAGGTGGAGAAGTTCCGCGACTTCCTCGACCACGTGAACGCCGCCGACTTCACGGCCCCCGGGGGGCCGCACGAACCGGGCACGCCCCCGAACGGCGGCGAACGGCCGGACGACGCCCCTCCCTGACGTCGCGGGCCAGGACCGGGGCCGGCGAGCGACGCCCGCCACGCCCGGACGGACCCTCGACCTCCGGTCGAGGGTCAGACTCGGTTACCGTAGGAGCCGAACCCTCAAGTCGTGGTCGACGGTTGAGGGACGGGCGTGAGGTCCCTTCGTGGGGACAGGTTCGTGGGGGCAGGGCGGCGCGACACGCGGTCCCGCTCGGCGCCGACGTCGTTGACGACCCCCCGGGGGCGTCCTAGCGTGGAGTCCAACACCAGGAGGCACAGTGAACAGCAGCGGTGAGGCAAGCGTCCCCACGGGTGCTTCGGTGCCGCACGGCGCCCAGGGGCTCCTCTTCGGTGAGGACCTCACGGAGCAGGACGCCGCCACCGGGTACCGCGGCACCACGGCGTGCCGGGTCGCGGGGATCACCTACCGCCAGCTCGACTACTGGGCCCGCACGGGCCTCGTGGAGCCGTCCATCCGGCCCGCGACCGGCTCCGGGACCCACCGCCTGTACAGCTTCCGCGACATCCTCGTGCTCAAGGTGGTCAAGCGGCTCCTCGACACCGGGGTGTCGCTGCACCAGATCCGCAGCGCCGTCACCCACCTGCGGGAGCGCGGCGTCGAGGACCTGGCGCAGATCACACTCATGAGCGACGGCGCGTCGGTGTACGAGTGCACGTCCCCCGACGAGGTCGTGGACCTCGTCCAGGGCGGCCAGGGAGTGTTCGGCATCGCCGTCGGCCGCGTGTGGCGCGACATCGAGGGCACGTTGTCCGAGATGCCGACCGAGTCCCTCGAGGACGAGGAGCCGGCCACGCACGAGGGCGACGAGCTCGCCGCCCGACGTCGCGCCCGTACCGCCGGCTGACCCCCCTCAGAGGAAGGGGCGCAGCGGCGACATCAGCCGCTCGGCGACCTTCGACAGCGGGTGCCGGCGCTGCCACTCGTCGCGGGTCAGCTCGCGCGAGTTCGACTGGTCCATGCGGAACGCGTCCTCGAGCTGCCCCGCGAGGCCGACGTCCACGACCTCGAGGTTGATCTCGTAGTTGCCCGTGAGGCTCAGCCGGTCGATGTTCGCGGTGCCGACCGTGGTCCAGCGCCCGTCGATGGTCGCGGTCTTGGCGTGGATCATCGCCCCCTGGTAGAGGAAGATCCGCACGCCGCCGCGCAGCAGCGTCGAGTAGTGGCCGCGGGCGAGCCAGTCGGCCACCACGTGGTTCGACCGCTCCGGCACGAGGACCCGCACGTCGACGCCGCGCGCCGCGGCCGCGAGGAGACCTGCCTGGATGTCCTCGTCGGGGATGAAGTACGCCTGGGTGATGTACACGTGCGAGCAGGCGCGGTCGATCGCGTCGAGGTAGATGCCCCGGATGGGGAAGACCAGCTCCGAGGGCGCGTTCCGCGCCGCGCGCAGCTCGGGCAGCCACAGGGGGGAGCCGACGTCCTGCAGGACGGGCAGACGGGGGTCGCGCCACCGGTTCCAGAAGTCGACGAACGCGTTCCGCAGCTCCCACGCGGACGGGCCCGTGAGGCGCAGGTGCGTGTCCCGCCACTGCGTCGCGTAGAGGGAACCGATGTTGTAGCCGCCGACGAACGCCGTCTCGTCGTCGACGACGAGGATCTTGCGGTGGTCGCGGCCCGAGCGTCGGACGTCGAGCATCAGCAGCCCCGGACGCATCGCGGGGAAGCGCAGCACGCGCACGCCCGGCAGGTCGTAGAAGCGCCGGGAGATCACCAGGTTCGCGAAGCCGTCGTAGACGACGTAGACCGCGACGCCGCGGGCGGCCGCCTCCACGAGGGCCTGCTTGAACTGGCGGCCGACCTCGTCGTCCTTCCAGATGTACGTCTCCAGGAAGATCTCCCGCTGCGCACCGCGGATCGCCTCGAGCATCGCGTCGTAGAGGTCCGCGCCGTACGTGTAGAGCGTCGCGGTCGTGTCCTCGATCTCGGTGGACGACGGCGGGGCCGTGGGGAACGGCTCGTCGAGCGGGTACTGGTGCCGACGGAAGCGCTCGAGCCCCATCACCGTGGCGGCAGCAGCCACCGGGACCGCCGCGGCGAGCACCGCGCCCCGGGTCGTGTACCGGCGCAGGGCGGGCCAGTCGATCTGGACACGGACGGGCTTGCGGAGACGGGGGAAGCGAGGCGGCACGAGGCTCACGGTAGCCACGCCCCGTCACCACCGCGCGCCGAACTGTCGGGTACGTCGGTGATGTCACCCGCCGGGGTGGCCGGAGCCTCGGCCGCGGTCGTCGCGGGCGCGGCGAGGCCCGCCGACAGCGGGTGCGACCGGATGGCCGCAGCGAGCTCGCCCTCGATCCGGTCGAGGTACACGCCGGTGGTGGCGATGGACCGGTGCCCGAGCAGCTCCGCGACGACCTTGACGTCCCAGCCCTCGGCCACCAGGAGCGTGGCGGTGGTGTGCCGGAGCGCGTGGGGGGTCGCCGGCCGACGGTAGGGGGCGGGCATCCGCTCGACGGCACGCGCGAGCAGGGCGCGCACCGCCTGCGTGTCGACGCGGCGGCCGCGCCAGGTGAGCAGCAGGGCACGCTGCGCGTCCGGGTCGTCGGGCCGCCGGGCGGCGAGCCGGGGCCGCAGCTCGGTCAGGTACTCCTCGAGCGCCGCCGCCAGGGGTGCGGAGAGCGCGACCGTGCGGATCGACCCGCCCTTGCCGACGATCCGCCACCGCGTCTCCTCGGGCTCGCGCGTGAAGTCCGCGACGTCGGCGCGGGCCAGCTCCGAGACGCGCGGACCGAGGACCAGGAGCAGCGCGACGACCAGGCGGTCGCGCAGCGCCAGCGCCTGGTCCGACCGTGCGGCGCGTGCCCCGGCCCCCGCGGTGGCCGCGGGGGCGTCGGCCACCGCGGACGCCTGCAGCAGCGCGCCCGCCGCCGACGCCGACAACGCCGTCCGCTCCACCCGCAGGCGGCCCCGCGAACGGGCGGGGGGCGCCGCCCACTGCATCGGGTCCGCCTGGACCCAGCACTGCCGGGCCGCATGCGCGAAGAACCGGCTCACCGACTGCCGGAACCGGTTGACCGTGGCGACCGACCGCCCGGGTGCGCCCTTGCGTCCCGGGTCGCTGTACCGCCCGTCGGGGCTCGCCTGGTAGCGCACGAGCGCGTCGTCGACGTCCTCGCCGGTCACGTCGTCGAGCACGCGGTCGTCGCCGACCAGGGCCGCGAACTCCCGCACGTCCCGCTCGTAGCTGCGCGCCGTGGCAGGGGACAGGACTCCGCGCACGCTCTCCACCTGCACCGATGCGAGGTAGCGGTCGGCGGCCGCGGCCACGGTGAGGCGGTTCAGGCGGGGAGGGGCGACCACGGGGACAGGCTAGGCGGGCGCACCGACACGACCGTCAGGCGGCGACCGCCGCGCGTGCCCGCACGGCGCCGAGCAGGGCCGCGAGCGCCGAGGGGTCGTCGGGCAGCACGTCGCCGCGCCAGGCGACGTGCTGGTCCTGGCGTGCGATGGCGTAGCGCGTGACGTACGACGCGGGCACGAGGTCGTCGGGCACGACCACCAGCTCGATCGGCAGCCCGGCGGACCGGGCGGCGGCCACCCAGTGGTCCCACCCGGCGTCGGGCGCGCCGGTGCGCCCTGCCACGACGAGCGTGTACCAGGGGCCGAGCCGGTCGTAGAGGGAGACGCCGTCGCCCAGCCAGACGTGCGGCAGGCGGCAGCCCGGGACGGTCGAGGGGGTGTAGCTGCCCATCGTGTAGTCGGGCGCGTCACCGTCGGGGACGATGATCGGGGACCCGGTGTAGGAGTACCCGAAGTTGAGCCCTGCGGCGGCGAACTGCTGGACGTTCAGGCGGTACGCCAGCTCGCCGAGCTCGCGGCGCGCGGCCTCGCCCGCGGCGTCGTCGGACTCGAGGTGGGCCGGGAGGTCGGTGGCGCCGATCTTGCGCAGGTGCCCCATGGCGAGGCGCGACACCTGGTCGGTGATCGGCTGCCGCTCGGCCGCGTAGGCGTCGAGGACCGCGTCGTCGGCCCACCCGGTCACGACGGCGCCGAGGAGCCACGCCAGGTTGAGCCCGTCGGCGATCCCGGCGTTCATGCCGTACCCGCCGTACGGCACCCACAGGTGTGCGGCGTCCCCGGCGAGGAACACGCGACGGTCGCGGAAGGTGTCCGCGACGAGGCGGCGGGCGACCCAGTCCTCCTTCGAGAGGACCTCGTACGCGACGTCGTCGCCCAGCCCGAGGATGTCGCGGACGGCGCGGTCGCGGTCGACGGAGTCGTCTGCTGCCTCCTCGGGGGTCAGGTACGTGTGCACGAGGAAGACGTCCCGCCCGTCGATCGCGTAGACGTGCCCCTGCCGGCGAGGGTTGAAGACGTACACCCCCCACGCCGGGTCGGCGTCGACCTGGTCCGCCAGCCCGGGGACGCGGACGCACGTCGACTGGACGTGCTGGAGCACCGGGTCGCCGTGCAGGCGCGCCCCGATGGACTTGCGCACGAGGGAGCGGCCGCCGTCGGCCCCGACGAGGTAGCGCGCGCGCACGGTGACCTCCGTCCCGCCGTTCGGGCCCCGGAGCGTCGCCGTCACGCCGTCGTCGTCCTGGGCCACGCCCGTGCAGCGCGTGTCGTTGCGCAGGTCAACGTGGGGGAGCGCGGCGACGTGACGCTCGAGGATCGGCTCCAGGTAGCGCTGGTTGACCCGGTGCGGGGGCTCGGCCGTCTCCCACGTCGTGTCGGGGCCGGTTCCGTCGCCCCGGCGCCGGGCGGCCGCCGACGGGATCTCGATCCGCCCGAACTCGATCCCGGTCGCGCTGGTGCGGAACGCCACGTCCTGCGGGTGGTCGGCGGGCAGGCCCGCGGAGCGGACGGCGTCGGCGAGCCCCAGGCGGCGGAACGCCTCCATCGTGCGGGCGGAGACGTGGTTGCACTTGACGTTCGGCGGCTCCAGGAAGGGGCGGTCCTCGACGACGACCGTCGAGACGCCGCGGGAGTCCAGGTCGGCCGCCACCAGCAGGCCGACGGGCCCGCCGCCGACGATGACGACGTCCACGTCGTAGGGCTCGGGGAGCTCGGGGGAGCGGGTCATTCTCGTCCTCACTTTCCGGCGGCCGCGTCGATGGCCGACAGGTCGCGCTTGCTTCCTTCAGGGGCGAGCAGCAGGGCGCCCGCGCACACGGCCAGCACGGCGATCCAGACGCCGGCGAGCAGGGGGAGCCCGCCGGCGGACGATGCGAGCGCCCCCGCGATGATCGGGGTGAAGCCGGCGCCGATCGCCGACGCGCCCTGGAACGCGAGCGACGAGCCGGTGAAGCGCACCGACGTCGGGAACAGCTCGGCCAGGAACGCCGCCAGCGGGCCGAGGATGACGCCCTGGATCGCCTGGCCGCCCACCACGGCGACCGCGAAGCTGACGTTGTCCCCCGTCGCCACGAGCATCACGAGCGGGTAGGCGAACAGGGCCGCGGCGACGATGCCGACCGCGATCACCGGGCGCCGGCCGAACCGGTCGCTGAGCCGCGCCGACAGGACCGTGCAGACGAACAGCGCCACCGCCGAGAGCACCTTGGCGTTGAGCGCGAACGTCGGGTCCGCGCCGTGCGCCGTCGCGTAGCTCAGGCCCCAGACGCTGGCCATCCCGGAGATCGTCAGCTGCGACATGGCGACCAGCAGGCCCAGCACCAGCACCCACGGCGACCTCGTCAGCACCTGCACCAGCGGCACCCGGCGGTCCTCCGCCTCCTGGTCGAAGCGGAGGAACAGCGGGCTCTCCACCACCTTGAGGCGCACGAACAGGCCGATGAGCACGAGGACGACGCTCAGCAGGAAGGGCACCCGCCAGCCCCAGGCGAGGAACTGGTCCTCCGGCAGGAGGGTGAACAGGCCGAGCATCCCCGCCGAGAGGACCGACCCCGCGGGCGCGCCGAGGTTCGCGAACGAGGCCGCGAAGCCCCGCTTCCCGCCGGGCGCGTGCTCGAGGGCGATGAGCATCGCCCCGCCCCACTCGCCGCCCACCGCGAACCCCTGGACCAGGCGCAGCGCCACGAGCAGGAACGGTGCGGCGACACCGATCTGCGCGTACCCGGGGAGCACCCCGATGAGAGCGGTCGCGGTGCCCATCAGGAGCATCGTCGTGACCAGCACGCCCTTGCGGCCGAGACGGTCGCCGAAGTGGCCGAAGACGATCCCGCCGAGAGGCCGGGCGACATACCCCGCGGCGAGCGTCCCGAACGACGCGACGGTCGCCAGCGCCGGGTCCAGGCCGGCGAAGAACACCTGGCCGAAGACGATCGCCGAGGCGCTCGCGTACAGCATGAAGTCGTAGAACTCGATCGCGCTCCCGAGGAAGCTCGACGCGAGGATGCGCCGCATCTGCGGGGTCCGGAGCGATTCGCTCGGGCCGGTCCCGGTGGGCTGTCGAGAGGTGGTGGCGCTCATCCTTGAACTCCCTGGGCGGACTGTCGGAGCGCGGTCCTCGCGATCCGTGCCCGCCGGCGGTGGCGGACGCGGACGAGCCTGCCCTCCGGCCCGCTGTCAAAGCAATGACAAGTAATTGACGTTGTTGTTTAACCTTGCTCACATGGGTGTCGAGATGTCCGTCCGTCAGCTCGAGATGTTCAGCGCCGTGGTGGACCACGGCTCGATCACCGAGGCCGCCAGGGCGCTCATCGTGTCGCCCGGCGCCGTCTCGCTCGCCATCACCCAGCTCGAGGCCTCGCTCGGCGTCCAGGTGGCGATCCGCACCCGAGGGCGAGGGGTCCAGGTCACCGCCGCTGGCAGGGACGTGTACGAGCACGCGCGGGAGATCGCCGAGAGCCTGCAGGAGATCCGGAAGGTCGCGGCCGCCACGCGGGGCGGCCTCACCGGAGCGCTGCGCCTCGGCCTGTTCACCACGCTGTCCCCCTGGCTCTTCCCGCCCCTCGCCGAGCACTTCGACCGGTCCTTCCCCGACGTCGACCTCCAGCTCGTCGAGGGCGGCTCGGCCGAGCTCCAGGACCAGCTCGCAGAAGGACGGCTCGACGCCGCCCTCCTGTACGAGAACCACGTGAGCACACCCCTGGAGACGCGCCGCCTCGCCGCCGTACGGCTGCAGCTGGCGCTCGCGGCCGCGCACCCGCTCGCGGCGTACGACGCCGTGCCGCTCGCGGCCCTCCGCGACGAGGACGCGGTGCTCCTGGCGATGCGCCCGGCGAGCGACCACGTCGAGGAGATCCTGCGCGTCGCAGGCATGACGCCGCGCGTCCGCTGGCGCAGCACCAACGTCGAGACGATCCGCTCGCTGGTCGCGCGCGGCCTCGGCTACACGATCATCATGGGGCGGCCGTACGGGGACCTGACGTACGAGGGGATGCCCGTGGTCTACCGGCCGATCGCCGACGACCTGCCCGCGAACGCGCTGGTGCTCGTGACGCCCAAGGGCGGGCGGCCCACCGCCAAGCTCCGCGAGCTGGCCGCGTTCTGCGACGGGGCGTTCGGGGAGGACGTGGAGCCCGGCGTCCCCACCAGCCGGATGGGGAGGCTCTCCTGACCGTCGCGGGGGAGGGAAGGGCTCAGAGCTCGAAGAGGGTCGGGTGCTCGAGGTGCACGCCCTCGACCTCCAGCATGCGCAGCTTGGTCCGCCGTCCGCCGCGCGCGGAGAACCCGCCGACCTGACGGCCCGCGGCGAGCACCCGGTGGCACGGCACGATCGGCGGGAACGGGTTGCGACCGAGGGCCTGGCCCACCGCCTGCGCCGCGCCGGGTGCTCCGAGCCGGGTGGCCACGTCGCCGTAGCTGAGGGTGGCCCCGGCCGGGATGGCGCGCACCACCTCGTACACGCGGCGGTCGAACTCCGGGACGGTGGCGAGATCGAGGTCGATCCCGGACAGGTCGCCCGCCCCGGTCTCGAGCAGGGTCGTGACACCGTCCACGGCGGCGCTGATCGCGGCGTCAGGGGCAGCCTCGCGGGCGGACGGGTACCACGCCACGACGGCGTCGCGAGTGTCCTGCGGCGAGCCGTGGGGGAGGGCGGAGCCCACGACGACGCCCGGCTCGCGCCACACGAGGGCGCAGTGCCCGATCGTGGTGGGGAAGACGCAGAAGGCGAGCCCGCCGGGGGGAGTGGCCATGTCGTCCACGGTAGTCACGCGGTCCGACAGCGCCCCGGGGGCGCGGACTCGTGCGCGGAGACCCGGTAACCGAGGTCATGACGCCAGGAGCGAGCGGGCTCGCGGCCGTTCGTCCGAGACCACTGTGTTGTGTCATACACAATGGTTTGTCACGTATGTCCGAATCAGCCTATCGCGAGCCGGCGCGGATGGCGAGGCGTCGTCCGGAGCTCGCCGCCCGCCGTCCGGTCCGTCGAGTCGTGCCGGACGGGCGGCCTCGCGACCTCGGTGGGCGACTGCCCACGGGGGACCGGGCGAAGGCCGCGGGGCCGACCCGGGTCGTACGAGGCTCAGACGGGGCCCGGGCGCGGCGAGATCAGGCGTGCGCGGGTTTCTGCGCACGCCGACGGCGGCCACGTGGTGACACGTCGTGCGACACGTTGCTGCGACATCGGCGTCAGGCGGCACGGACGGTCGTCGTCACCAGATTCGTGAGGCGACATTCGTGCGGCGGCGTCCTGTCGTGCGACGGCATCGTCGAGCCAGCACGGCTGACGACGCGCGTCCCTGCAGGAATGCAGCGCGGGGGCGCCAGGCGACAGTGCGCGACCGCGCGACGACGCCCGTCTCGAGACCTTGCGGTACCGCGTCGAGGGAGGGGCTCCCAGGCGCTCCCTGATCGCGTAATGACATAATGTGCATTATCGGTTGACGGGTGAGACGTCCTCGAGACCCCGATCGATGCCCAGGAAACGGCGCAGCGCGTCGGCGCCCTCGACCGCGATGTCGTCGCTCGGACGGACGAACGTCGCCGGCGTCACGACGACGCGTTGCTCGTCGACCCCGGCGACACCCTGCCGGGTGCGCTGCACGATCCGGTGCAGGCCGTTGTCCGAGTACCCGACCTTGCGGCTGACGGCCGCCGAGGCGTGATTCCCCACGACGTACCCCGACTCGCACCTGCTCGCCCCGAGCTCGTCGAACGCGAACCCGACGGCGAGCTGGCGCATCAGCGTGCCGGTGCCGATCCCCTGGTGCGCTCGCCCCAGCCACGAGCCGGTGGCGACGACCCCGGTCTCCGCGAGTCCCCTGGCGTGCAGGTCCTGCATGCCGACGAGCCCTCCGTCGCGACGGACCGCCAGGGCGAGGCGCCACTCGCCGGGCGCGAACGTCGCTCGTTGGGTCCACCACCACGCCAGCGACGTGGTCGGGAACCCGTGCGGCGCGCCGAGGGAGAACGGCTGTGCGTGCCAGTCCAGGAGGAACGGCATGGGCAGGTCGGGGTCCTCGATGCCACCGCGGACCAGCTCGACGAGCTCGGGCAGGTCGTCGTCGCGCAGGACGCGAAGCTCCACCGGCCCGCAGGCGATCCGCAGGGCGAACGGCGGAAAGATCTCTTCCAGGGTGAGCATGGTGGATTGTCTCGGATGACCCCGCCTGCCGGCAGCGGATTTCCTGGCTCTGTTGCCCCGGGCGCGCCCGCCAGTGCCCGGCGACGGGACGGCTGGCGAGGATCACGGGCTCCCCTCCCCCGCCGGCGCGCCGTCCGTGACGAGATGTCGACGGACGCCGACATCCGGCGCGATGTGAACGCTGAGCAACATCTCGGGAGATGTCACCGATCGGTGACATCAGGGCGGCGGTCTCCCCCGCCCCCGAGGCTCTCGAACCGCGCGAGCGGGCCGACGAGGATGCCGCCGTCGACGGGCAGCGTGACACCGGTGATCCAGGCGGCGTCGTCGGAGGCGAGGAACGCGATCGCGGCGGCGACGTCCTCGGGCTCCCCGATGCGGCCGAGCGGGTACAGGGCCGCGAGCCGGTCGGGGTCGGACCTCTGGTCCCACGAGCGGGTGCGGACGGTGCCGGGCGCGACGACGTTGATCCGCACTCCCCTGCTGCCGAGGCGCACCGCGAGGTTCTGCGCGAGCGACACGAGCCCGGCCTTCGCGGCCGAGTAGTCCTCGTCCCCGAAGGCCTGCAGGCCGTTCACGGAGCCGACCAGCACGATCGATCCCCCGCGCTCCAGGTGCGGGGCCGCGGCCCGGACGCAGCGGGCCGGCCCGGCCAGGTTGAGGTCGACACCGGCCGCCCAGGTGGCGTCGTCCATGCCGTCCAGGAGTCCCGGGTGCACGCTGGTGCCGCCCGCCACGCCGACGAGCACGTCGAGCCGGCCGTGCCGCTCCAGGCTCGCCGCCACGGCGGCGTCCACCGACGCCGTGTCCGTGATGTCGCACGCGACGGCCGAGGCGGACGCCGCGCCGTCGGGCAGGTCGTCGACGGTGCGCCGCGCCGCGTCCTCGTCGAGGTCGGCGACCACGACGGTGGCGCCCTCCGCGTGCAGGCGTCGCACCGCGGCCGCACCGATCCCGTGCGCGCCGCCCGTGACCAGCGCCACGCGGCCGTCGAAGCGTCCTGTCGAAGGTCCTGTCACGTCCGTCCTCCTCGTCGAGCGTTGATCGTCGATGCTCCCGTCAGCACGCGTCGGTGCACGTGTCAGAGCGTGAGCCGGTAGTAGCGCTCCTCGCCGTACCGCTCGAACCCCGCCCGGCGCAGGAGCCGGGCGGAGGTGCTGACCCGGCCCTTGACGAGGGCGAGCGACGCGCCCGCGGCGACCGACAGGCGCAGGCGTTCCTCCAGCACCGCGCGGTAGGCGCCGCGACCGCGGCGGTCGGGCACGGTGCCGGCGCCCCACAGCCGGGCGACGGTGCCCAGCTCGGGTCGTGGTGCCGCCGCGAGCGTGACGCCGGCGGACGCCACGGGCTCGCCGTCCTGGTACGCCACGACACGGATCTCCCGGCTGTCGGCCGCGAGCAGCGTGCGCGCGGCGTCGGCGAGCCGGTCGTCGTCCAGGGGCTGCTGGTCCCACACCGCGGTGTCGACGCGGTCGGCGTCGCGCAGCCCGTCCACGTCGGTCACCCGCCGCACGACGAGGCGCCCGTCGCGCTCCGGCGTCGGCGGGAGGCCTGGCCCGAGGCCGCGGGCGAGGACGTCCACGGTGTCCTCGAGCCGGGCGCCGCGGCCGAGCAGCAGGTCGGTGAGGTCGGGGGTGCTGCTGGCCGAGACCCAGACTCCGAGGGTGTCGCTGCCCCAGGCCCGCGCCTGCTCGACGGCGTCCCGCAGGACGTCCTGGGGCGCGCGGGCCGACGCGAGCCCCGTGAGCACGACGCGCCCGTGCGCCCACGCGGGCCACCGGGTGAGGGTGACGTCGGTGACGACGCACTCCGCGTCCGGCGGCACCCACGACCACTCGGTGGCGGCGCGCAGCACGGTCGGCGGGTCCCAGGCGGCGCTCATGACGGCAACGTAGCGAACCGGCGAGCGGTCGCGGCGGTGCCGCGCGCGGGCGTCACAGGTCGGCGGCGAGGGCGCGGACGACGTCGGCCGCGGGCCCGGTGGCGGCGCTGCGGTGTCCGGTCCCGGCCCACAGGTGCAGCCGCTCGGCGTCTCCGGCGGCAGCCGCGCGGCGGCGCAGCTCACGGGTGAGGTGGTGCACCTGCGGGTAGGCGACCGGGGCGTACGGGTCGTGCCGGGTCAGGAAGCCGTTGACGAGCGCGCGGGCGGGGCGGCCCGTGAAGGCGCGGGTCACCGCCGTCGTCGCGTACCGGGGGTCGGCGAGAGCGTCGCGGTGGGTGCGGGAGGTGCCGGCCTCGTCGGTGCGCAGCAGCAGCGTGCCGACGGCGACGGTCTGCGCCCCGGCCCGCAGCAGCCGGGCGACGGCGGCCGCGCCGTCCACTCCCCCGGCGGCGACCACCGGGAGCCGCGTCCGTGCGACGACGGCGGCGACCGCGTCGGCCGTCTCTGCGTCGGCGACCGACCGGCGCGGGTCCCACGTACCGCTGTGCCCGCCCGCGCGCGGACCCTGCACGACGAGGCCGTCGGCACCGAGCTCCTCGGCGGCGAGAGCCTCCTGCGGGGTCGTGACGGTGACGAGGACGACGGAGCCCGCCGCGCGCAGGGCCGCGACGTCCGCCGCGGGCGGGGGCCCGAACGTGAACGACACGACGGGCACGGGGTCGCGGCGCAGCAGGTCGACCTTCGCGGCCCAGTGGTCGTCGTCGGTCGCGGGGACGGCCGTGAGCGCGGCGTCGAGGTCGACGTCGTGCGCCGCGGCGTCCGGCGCGATCCGCCGCGCGTAGGCCGCGAGCGCCGCGGGGTCGGGGCCGGGCGCGGTGGCGGGGACGAAGAGGTTGACGCCGAAGGGGCGGGCCTGCTGGTGGGCGCGGTGGATCTGGTCGGCGAGGGTGTCGGGGGCCTGGTAGCCGCCGGCGAGGAAGGCGAACGCGCCGGCGCCGGTCGTGGCGGCGAGGAGGTCGAGCGTGGTGGCGCCTCCGGCCATGGGGGCGGCGACGAGGGGCAGGTCGGTGCCGAGGAGGGTGGTGCGGGCCATGTCTCGCATCGTGCCACCGGGCTGGACCGTGCGCGGGGTCTGCAGGACGGTCTCATCTGGCGCTCATGCGGGCCTGGCACGCTGGGCGCCCCGCCGGTCGGCGGTGCGGAGCTCGGTACGGGGATCGGTGCGGAGAGGGGTGGGTGCGCGGGATGACGGTGGCGGTGCGGGAGCGTGCGACGGTGCGGGGCGCCGGGGCGGGGACGTTCGTGCTGGTGGGCGGTGTGCCGGGTGCGGGCAAGAGCACGGCGCTCGCCCGGGTGGCGGGGTTGCGACCCCGGGTGCGGGTGCTGGACAGCGAGACGGCGCGTCGTGACCTGCGGGGGCGGGTGCCGCGCGGGGTCCCGTACGCGGTGTACCGGCCGGTGGTGCACGTGCGGCACCTGGCGGGGGTGGTGCGGGCGGTGCTGGGTGGCCCGCGGGACGGCACGGAGCTGCTCGTGGTGCACGACCCGGCGACGTCGCGGGTGCGGCGGTGGTGGTGGGCGTGCCTGGCGCGGCGGGCGGGGTGGAGTCCGGTGCTGGTGATGGTCGACGTGGAGCGCGGTGAGGCGTTGTCGGGGCAGGAGATGCGGGGTCGGAGGGTGCGGGCGCGGGCGTTCGCGCGGCACTGGCGGCGGTGGGCGGCGCAGCGTGCGGGGCTGGTCGCGGCGGCGGGCGGTGCGGCGGGTGGATGGTCGCAGGTGCACGTGGTGGGCCGGCGGCAGGTCGTGGGGCTGCTGGTGGGGGTGGTGGACGCGGCGGTGCCGGTCCGGGTGCGTGGTGCCCGCTAGGGTCGCGCTCGTGACGTCGTCGGGTCTGTCAGGTGGTGCGCTGGAGCGGCTGGTCGGGCACGTGCGTGCGGTGGGCGACGGGGTGGTGTCGACGGTGGGCCCGGACGGTGCCCCGCAGGCGGCGTACCTGACGTTGGCGGTGACGGCGTCGGGCGAGCTGGTCTTCGACGCGCGGGTGGGCTCGCGCAAGGTGGCGAACCTGCGGCGGGACCCGCGGGTGGCGGTGGTGGTGGGCGGCCCTGGCGGGACGACGCTACAGGTGCAGGGCGTGGCGGACGTCCCGTCGGGGGACGACGCCGCCCGGTGCGCGGACGCGTACCGGGCGGCTTTCCCGCGGTTCGCGGCGTCGTTGGACGACCCGGGGATCGTGGTGGTGCGGGTGGTGGCGCGGTGGGCGCGCTGGGGCGACTACCGCTCCTCTCCCCCGGTGGTGGAGGACCTGGTGGGCGGGGCGGGCTGAGCCTCACCGCCAGCCGAGGGCGGGTGCCACGTGCCGGACGACGTTCTCGATGACGTGGGCGTTGTACTCGACGCCGAGCTGGTTGGGCACGGTGAGCAGGAGGGTGTCGGCGGCGGCGACGGCCTCGTCCTCGGCGAGGTCCGCGACGACGTCGTCGACCTCTCCGGCGTAGGTCTTGCCGAAGCGGGCGCGGACGCCCTCGAGGACGCCGACCTGGTCGGTGCTGGCCGTCTCGAGGCCGAAGTAGGCGCGGTCGCGGTCGTCGGTGATCGGGAAGATGCTGCGCGACACGGACACGCGGGGCTCCCACCCGTGGCCGGCGGCGGCCCACGCGTCGCGGAAGCGTTGGATCTGCTCGGCCTGGAGGCGGTGGAACGGGACGCCCGTGTCCTCGGACAGCAGGGTGGAGCTCATGAGGTTCATCCCCTGGGCGGCGGTCCACTCGGCGGTGGCGCGGGTGCCGGCTCCCCACCAGATCCGCCGGCGCAGGCCCTCGGAGTAGGGCTCGACGCGCAGCAGGCCGGGCGGGTTGGGGAACATGGGGCGCGGGTTCGGCTCGGCGAAGCCCTTGCCGTCGAGCACCTCGAGGAACCGGGCGGTGTGGCGGCGGGCCATGTCGGCGTCGGACTCCCCCGCCCGGGGCTCGTGCCCGAAGTGGCGGAACCCGTCGATCACCTGCTCGGGCGATCCGCGGCTGATGCCGAGCTGCAGCCGCCCGCCGGCGATGAGGTCGGCCGCGCCGGCGTCCTCCGCCAGGTACAGGGGGTTCTCGTAGCGCATGTCGATGACGGCGGTGCCGATCTCGATGCGGCTCGTGCGGGCGCCGACGGCGGCGAGCAGCGGGAACGGGGACGCGAGCTGGCGCGCGAAGTGGTGCACGCGGAAGTACGCCCCGTCGGCGCCGAGCTCCTCCGCCGCGACGGCGAGGTCGATCGACTGCAGCAGCGCGTCGGAGGCCGAGCGGGTGGCCGACTGCGGGTGCGGCGTCCAGTGGCCGAAGGACAGGAATCCGAGGTGCTTCACGCCCTCAGTCAAGCCCACGGGTCGCGGACCCGCCCGTCGCGGCGCCGACGTCGGCCCACAGGTCGCACCGGTGGTCGGCCGCGAAGGGCGTCGCGCCGATCCCGCGGGTGGAGAGCTCGACGACCGTCTGCCCGGGGCCGAACCGGGGCCAGTGCGGGCGCCCGGGCCCGTTGACGTCGCCGGTGCGCGCGAACGCCGCCCAGTAGTCGATCATCGTCGCAGACAGCCGCTCCTGGGCCGGGTCGAGCGGCGGAGGCTGGTGGCCCCCGACGAGGGTCCACAGGTATCCGAGCTCGAGGCCGTGGTAGGCGCCTTGGGGGAACCCGTCGTCGGGGTCGGGCCCGGCGTCCTCGGCGAACTCGTACACGTGCACGGGCTGGTGCGGTGCGGCGGCTTGCGCGGTGCGCAGCACGGGGCACGCGCCGATCTGGGCGCCCCAGTCGCCGAGGACGGCCGCGAGCGCCAGGGCCGGGCTGTCGTGGTCGCTGAGCGGGTAGGCGTCCAGGACGGTCCCGGCGTCGGAGCCGAAGGCCTCCGTCAGCGTCGTGCGGTAGCCCTCGGCGGTGACGCCGGGAGCCTGCCAGCGGACGAAGCTGCGCATCTCGTCGCGCGTGCCGCCCACCAGCAGCGGTACCCGTGCGGCGCTGCCCCGGCGCAGGGCGTCGATCGGCTGTCGCGGGAGGAACGGCGTGCCGGCGACGGGGTTCCACGGACGGTCGCCGGAGCGCTCCGTGAGGCCGAACCCGACGCCCGAGTGCGTGCCGACGAGGTCGGGCAGACCGGCGCGGCGCAGGCAGGCGGCGACGCCCGCCGGGCCGCCCTCGCCGGCGCACCCGAGGTGCTCGACGGCGCGGTCGCCGAACGCCTGCCCCTGGGCGCGGTCGGGGACGGGGTTGGCGCAGGCGCCGCTCTGCACGATCGCCCGGTCGAACAGCATCCTCGACGTGGGTGCGGCGAGCTGCGCGCAGACGGACCGCGCCCCGCCCGACTGTCCCGCGAGGGTGACGTTGCGGGGGTCGCCGCCGAAGCTCGCGGCGTTGCGCTGCACCCATCGCAGCGCGGCGGCCTGGTCCATGAGCCCGTAGTTGCCGCGGTGGGGGCCGAGCGCCGACGTCGACAGGAAGCCGAGCGCACCGAGGCGGTAGTTCGCGGTGACCACGACCAGGCCGCCCCGGGTCGCGAGGCGGGCGCCGTCGAAGCGGGCCGCACCGCCGGAGTCGAGGCCGCCGCCGTGCAGCCACACGAGCACGGGCAGGCGGTCGCCGCGGCGGGCGTGGGCGGGCGCGACGACGTCGAGCGTCAGGCAGTCCTCCTGCCCGAGGACGTCGTCCTCGGCCTCACCGCGCTGCGGGCACAGCGGGCTCGGGGCGGTCGCGTCCCGGATGCCGGCCCAGTCGCGCGGGGGTGCCGGTGGTCGCCAGCGGCGCTCGCCGACGGGCGGGGCCGCGTACGGGACGCCGGAGTAGGTGACGTGGCCGGTGTCGGCGTGCCCGCGCAGCCACCCGGAGTCGACGCGCAGGACGGCGCCGCCGTCAGACCGTGCCACCGCTGCGGCCGGATCGGGTGCGGGTTCGGTCGCGGGCCTGGCACCGGCCCCGGGTGCCGCGGCGGCGAGCAGGGCGAGTACCGCGACGAGTGTGGCGACGAGTGTGGCGACGGCCCGCCGCCAGGATCCGGGACGGACGGCGGTCGTGTCGTCGGTGCTGGCGGCGTTCATGGCATTCCTCCGCGGTCGGTCGGCGCGCGCCGCACGAGGGCGCGCAGGTGCCCGGCGAGGACGTCGGGCCGGTCGAGGGGCACGAGGGTCGCCGACTCCGGGACGTGCGCCAGCTCGGCGTCGGGCAGCAGGCGGGCGAGGCGGGGGCCGTGCTCGGCCGGCATCATCCGGTCGTCGTCCGCCCAGGCGACGAGCGCGGGCCCGGTGAAGGCGCCGAGCCCGGCGGACCAGTCCCGGTCGGCCGGGACGGGGAAGCGGGCGCTGAACCGGCGCAGGTCGGCGCGCACGAGCGGGTCCCGGAAGGGCTCGAACCAGCGCCGCAGGAGCGCGTCGGGCACGGCGCGGGCGGCCATCGCGGAGGCGAGGCGGCGACGCACCGCGGGCAGCCGCGTCAGCTGCGCCTGGAGGGCGAGCGCCCCGGGGACGCGGGCGGCCCGGGCGAGCAGCCGTCCGGGCCGCCCGGCGGGGACGTTGTCGAACGCCTCGCAGGCCACGAGCGCCAGCCGCGCGACGCGGGAGTCGAGCCCCAGCTCGACGAGCACCTGCGCGCCGCCCCAGTCGTTGAGGACGAGCGTGACGTCGCGCAGGTCGAGGGCGGCCATCAGCTCGGCGACCATCCGCGCGAGGGAGGCGTTGGTAAGCTCGTCGCGCGGCGCCGGGTGCCGGTGGGCGCCCAGCGGCAGCGTCGGCGCGACGCACCGCAGCCCCGGCAGGCGCGCGACGACGGCGTCCCACACGGCGTGGTCGAGGAGCGGGCCGTGCAGGAGCAGCAGGGCCGGTCCGGTGCCCCCGGTGTCCGAGTAGTCGATCGTCGCGGTGCTCAGCTCGATCGTGCGCACCGCCGGCACGGTCCCCTCGTGGGTGCTCACGGTCCGGTCCTCAGCGCGCCCGCCGGTGGACCGTGACGAGCACGCCGTCCCCGTAGGTCGTGGCCTCGACCAGGCGCCACGCGGACTTGTCCGGGGTCGGGGGCCACAGGGTGCGACCGTGCCCGAGGACGAGGGGGAACGTCATCAGGTGGATCTCGTCGACGAGGTCGTGCGCGAGCAGGCCCTGCACCAGGCTGATGCTGCCGGGCACGGAGATCTCGCCGTCGACGTCCCGCCGGAGCCGGGCGACCGAGTCGACCAGGTCGCCCGGCAGGACGGTGGTCCCGGACCACCGAGGGTCGGTCAGCGTGCCCGAGACGACGTACTTCGGCATGCCGTTGTACTTGTCGGCGAGCTCGCCCTCGTACTGCGGCCACGCGTCGGCGAACCCCTCGTAGGTGCGGCGCCCCAGCAGGAGGGCGGACGCCCCCAGCGCCTCGGTCTCCTTGAAGCGTTCGCCCTCGGGCCCGCGGTCGACCTCGAAGCTCCAGTCCGGGTAGCGGAAGTCCTCGCCGCCGGGCGCCTCGACGACGCCGTCCAGCGAGATGAACTCGGTGACCACGATCGATCCCATGTCAGCGCTCCTCGAGCCGGAGCTGCTCGTGCCGGGGCTGCTCGTGCGGGGTCTGCGGGTGCGAGGGCTGGCCGGCGAACGCGCGCAGCTCGGCGGCGAGCACCTCGGGCGTGGTCGTGTGGTCCTCCCCCGGCACGGGCCGCAGGGTGGCGGTCGGCAGGTGCGCGCTGATCGCGCGGGCCGCGGACGCGAGGAACGGCCAGGTGCCGGTGCCGTGCATGACCAGCACGGGGACGTCGACCCGGTCCCACAGGTCCGGGCGCAGCGGCCGGCCCGACATCGCGTCGCCGACCTGCCGGCCGTCGTAGGCGATGGTGGGCGCGACCGCCTCCAGCGCGGACCACGTCTCCGGGTCCTGCCGCACCTCGGCCACCATGTCCGGCGGCAGGCCCACGGCGGCGGTGAGGAACAGCGCGACGGCGTCCCCGGGCCGCCCGGCGGCGACGGCGTCGTCCAGCCGCGCGACGTAGTCCGCGGGCAGCGGCGGCCGGTCGTCGTCGACCACCGCGTTGGGCTCGAACAGCGCGAGACGCGCCACCCGCACGCCCGCCTGGGCGGCGTTCAGCGCGAGGTTGCCGCCGGAGGACCACGCGAAGACGGTGGTCGCCGGGCTGCCACCGGCGACCTGGTCGATCACCGCCGCGAGGTCCTCGAGCTCCCGCTCGGGGGCGTAGGGAGCGGTGTCCCCGCTCTGCCCGCGGCCCCGGCGGTCGTAGTTGACCACGAGGAACTCGTCGGCCAGCAGCTCGGCCGTCGCGGCGTTCTCCGGGGTGGTGGCGCGATGGGCGGTCGCGCCGTCGATGATGACGATCGGGTCGCCGGAGCCCCACGTCGAGCAGGCGATCGGCGTGCCGTCGGCGGACCTGACGGTGGTCGTGGTCGTGCTGGTGGACGTCCTGCTGGTCCTGTCGGTGGACACTGCGGTGCCTCCCTGGCGGTCGCTCGCGGCGGGATCCGCGACACGGCCACGCTAGGAAGACGCGGGCTGCTCCGGCTTGTACAGGAGCGACATGGTGTCGGCCGGCGACTCGGCGCGCGCCACCCGCAGCTGCGTCGCGGTGCGGCCGATGAATCGCCGCAGCGACCGGGCGAGGTGGGGCTGGTCGAAGTAGCCGAGCGCGTGCACGACGTCGAGCGGCGCCGCGCCGTCCCGGAGCAGCACGGCGGCCGTGCGGGCCCGGTCGATCTGCCGGATGGCGCCCTGCGTGAGCCCGGTGGTCGCGGCGACGCGGCGCTGCACCGACCTCGTGCCCACGCGGGCGGCCCCGCCCCGCACGACGTCGTCGACGAGCGGGTCCCGCACGAGCACGCCGGCCCGCACCAGCCGGTCGACGAACGCCTCGGCGTCGTCCGGCCGCGGGATCGGCCACTCCTCGCCGCGCAGGACGAAGCCGTCGGCCGTGACGTGCGGGCTCTCCAGCTCGCCGTCGACGAGGGCCGACGCGGGCAGGTGCGGCATCGTCGCGCCGTGCGCGAACGTGATGCCGAACGAGTCCGAGTCGCCCGCGATCCGGGCCGCCGTGGCCACGGTCTCGGGGCCGCGGACCGCGGCATGCGTCCGGCGACCGTCGCGCCAGAACACCAGCTCCCAGTGCGACGTCGCGACCGAGGTCATGGTCCCGTCGCCCGACGCGCGGCCGCGCCAGACGCGCGCGACGTAGCGCGAGTCCGAACCGCGGTGGACGCTCTCGACCGGCATGCCGCTCCTTCGACGGGGCCGACCCCGTCCCGCCCCTCAATGTAGCGACGCGCGGGTCGCCACGCGCAGGTGCATGGGGCGACCGCCTGCGAGAATGTCCCGGTGAACGCCACCGCCGGGGACTCCCCGCGCCCGCTGCCGCCCCTGGCCCACGACGTCGCCGGCGACCCCGGAGCTCCCGCCGTCGTCCTCCTGCACGCCGGGGTGGCCGACCGTCGCATGTGGGACGCCGTCGTGCCCGCCCTGGCGCACACGTTCCGCGTGGTGCGACCGGACCTGCGGGGCTTCGGCGACTCCCCGCTGCCCACCGGCGGCGCCCCGTACACGAACGCGGGCGACGTCGCCGCCCTGCTGGACCGGCTCGGCGTCCCCGACGCCGCCGTCGTCGGGTCGTCCTTCGGCGGGAAGGTCGCGCTCGAGCTCACGACGGCGCACCCCGGCCGGGTGCGCGAGCTCGTGCTGCTGTGCCCCGCCGCCCCCGGCGTGCCCGACACCGACACGTCCGACGCGTTCGACGCCGAGGAGGCCAGGCTCCTGACCGCGGGGGACGTCGAGGGCGCGGTGCGGCTGAACGTCACGACGTGGCTCGGCCCGGACGCCGACGACGCCGCCGCCGAGACCCTCGCCGTCATGCAGCGGCGTGCGTTCGAGGTGCAGCTCGCCGCCGACGCGGCCGCGAGCGCCGCCGGCCTGCCCGAGCCCGGCCCGGACGGCGTGGACGTGGACCTCGCGGGGATCCGGGTGCCCACGTTCGTCGTCGAGGGGGCGCACGACATGGACGCGCTGCGGGCGTGCGCGCAGCACGTGGCGGCGTCGGTGCCGGGGGCCGAGCTGTCGCTGCTGGAGTGGGCGGGGCACCTGCCGGTGCTGGAGCGGCCCGACGCGATCCTGGCGCTGCTGCTCGACGTGCTGCGCGACGACCCCGCGGTGCACGCTCCCTGACCTGCGGTCGACGGCCCGGGCGCCGCGGGTCAGGCGGCGAGCCACTGGTCGTGGGTGATCTTGGCGACGAGGGCGACGACGACGAGCAGCAGGACGGCGCGCACGAACCCCGCGCCGCGGGACAGGGCCGTACGTGCCCCGACGATGCCGCCCGCGACGTTGGCGACGGCCATGCCGGCGCCGAGCAGCCACAGCACGTGCCCGAGCGCGCCGAACAGGGCGAGGGCGCCGAGGTCGCTGCCGATGCTGACCACCTTGGCCATCGCGGAGCCGCGCAGGAAGTCGGTGCCGAGCGCGGTGACGCACAGGGCGACGAGCAGCACGCCCGTGCCGGAGCCGACCACGCCGCTGTAGAACCCGACGCCGCTCGCCCCCACGGCGAGCACGAGCGTGGGCCGCGAGACCGGCCCGCGGCCGGCCGGGGCGGCGGCGTCGGGGGCGTCGGGGGAACGGCTGGGGCGCGCGACGGCGGCCCACACGCCCACGCCGACGAGGGTGGCCGCCACGACGAGGGTGATGGCCGCGCGCGGCAGGTGGGAGGCGGTGGCGGCGCCGACCATCGCGGTGGGCAGCCCGAGTGCGGCGGCCGCGAGCGCCCGGCGACGGTCGAGGCCGACACGGCGGACGTAGGTGACGGCGGCGCCCGACGTGCCGGTGATCGCGACGAGCTTGTTCGTGCCGAGCACGGTGGCGACGGGCAGCGACGGCAGCGCGAGCATGAGGGCGGGCACCTGCACCAGTCCCCCACCGCCGACGACGGCGTCGAGCCAGCCCGCGGCGAACGCGACGGCGATCAGCAGGCAGGCGGCGGTGGGGTCGACGTGCAGGCCCATGGCTGCTCCTCGGGTGGGGGGCGGCTTTGGCGTCCCGGCGATGCCGGGGGTCGCGCCGCCGTACAGGGCAGGCAGAGGGGCGCGACGGGGGCGGCGAGACGGCGCGCGCGGACATTGCGCCTGGACGCAAACAGGGGGTGAACCCGGGTGGCGGGTGCCGGGGGCGACTAGCGTGGGCGGTGGACGACCCCGAGTCGACCCCCGAGGTGGTGGCCCGTGCTCACGATCGACCTGTCGGCGGAGGACCTCACGCGCCTGCGCGCTCCCGGGCGCCCGGACCCGCTGTGGGACACGGTGCTGAGCCTGCACCTGCTGCAGAACCGGCAGGCGGCGCTGGCGTTCGACCCGTGGCGGCGGCAGGTGCGCGCCCGGATCGTGGAGGCGGGCCTGACGACGACGGTCGCGGCGCTCGCGCGCCTGGCGCCGTTCGCGTCGTACTTCCCGGACTTCCTCACCCCGACCCCGGTGGACGGGCCGCGTCCCGACGGCGGCCGCGGGGACGCGGGCATCGAGGCGGCCGCGGACCGGGTGGCGAGCACCCCGCGGCCCCGGCTCGCGCGCGAGCTGGCGATGACGTTCCGCTCGGGGGCGGCGCCCTGGGTGCGGCGCATCGCGGCCGGCGAGGCGGAGGCGATGCGCTGGCTCGCGGGCGCGCTGTGCCGCTATCACGCGCTGGCCGTCGCCCCGTACGCGCCGGTGACCCGCGCGGCGCTCGCGGCCGACCAGGAGGCGCGGGACGCGGCGTTGCGGCGGGGCGGGATGCAGGGGCTGATGGGCAGCTTCGACCCGCTGCTGCGCCGCGAGGGCGGCCGATGGACCGCCTGGTACCCCGTGACGCGGACGCTGCCGCTGCGGGGGCGTCCGCTCACGATGGTGCCGTCGGTGTTCTGCGTGCTGGCGCCGGTGGTGCTCGAGGACGACACGCTGGACCCGGTGCTGGTGTACCCGGTGGACCCGGCGCCGGGGTGGCTGGCCCGCGGGGGCGACGCGGCGGACGAGGGGGTGCAGGTCGCGCACCTCATCGGCCCCACGCGGGCGCGGGTCCTGGAGGTGCTGGACACGAGCCGCACGACGACGGAGCTGGCGCGGGTGCTGGACCTCACGCCGGCGACGGCGAGCCGGCACGCGACCGTGCTGCGGGAGGCGGGCCTGGTGTTCTCGGAGCGGCAGGGCAACCGGGTGCTGCACACCCGCACCCGGTTGGGGGACGCGCTGCTGGCCGGCCACGTGGGCTGACGCCCAGGCCTGGTGTGAAACGTCCGCGTCACACGCCGGCGCGAGGATGCGGGGGTGATCATCGCCCCGGAGTCCCCCGCCGCCGCCGACGTGCGCGCGCTGCTGGAGGAGCACCTCGCCGACATGTACGCCACCTCCCCTGCCGAGTCGGTGCACGCGCTCGACCTGAGCGGGCTGCTCGCCCCGTCGGTGACGTTCCTGACGGCGCGCGAGGACGACGGGACGCTGCTGGGGTGCGGTGCGTTGAGCGAGCTCGAGCCGACCACCGCGGCGTCCGGCGGTCGGGGCGAGGTGAAGTCGATGCGCACGGCCCGTCCCGCGCGGGGGCGCGGCGTGGCGGGCGCCGTCCTGGACCGGCTGGTGGCCCTCGCCCGCGAGCGCGGGTACGCGGCGGTGAGCCTGGAGACCGGGCCGCAGGCGTACTTCGCGCCCGCCCGGAGCCTGTACGCGCGGCACGGTTTCGTGCCCTGCGGGCCGTTCGGCGGCTACTCCCCCGACCCGTGCAGCGTGTTTCGCACCCTGGACCTCACCGGCGGGCGCACGGACCAGGTCACGGACCAGGTCACGGACGCGCGGGTGGGCCCCGCCGCGTAGCCTCGCGGGATGGCCGACCCCACCTCGACCCGCGACGCGACGGGCACGGAACCCCTGCTGGACCGGCGGTTCGCGTGGCGGGGCCGTGAGGTCGCGTGGACGGCGTTCGGCTCCGGCCCGCCGCTGGTGCTCTGCCACGGCACGCCGTGGTCGTCGTGGCTGTGGGAGCCGTACGCCCGCGCCCTGGCCGCCGAGTTCACCGTGCACCTGTGGGACATGCCGGGCTACGGGGCGTCGTCCAAGGACCCCGCGCACGACGTCGACCTCGGGACGCAGGGCGAGCTGTTCGCCGACCTGCTGGAGCACTGGCGGCCCGCCTGGTCCGACGGTGCCGACGGTGCCGACGGTGCCGACGGGTCCAGCGCTGCCGGCGGGGGCGTGCCGCTGCCGCACGTCGTCGCGCACGACTACGGCGGCGCGGTGAGCCTGCGTGCCGCGCTGCTGCACGGCGCCCGGTACGCGTCGCTGTGCCTCGTGGACGTGGTGGCGCTGCGCCCGTGGGGCTCGCCGTACTTCTCCCTGGTGCGCGAGCACGCCGACGTCTTCGCGGCCGCCCCCGCCGCCGTGCACCGCGGCGCGCTGGAGGCGTACGTGCGCACGGCCGCGCACCGGCCGCTGCGCGAGGAGCACCTGGCCGCGCTCGTCGGCCCGTGGACGGGCCAGGCCGGGCAGGCCGCGTTCTACCGGCAGATCGCCCAGGCCGACGAGCTGTACACCGCCGAGCTCGAGCCGCTGCTGAGCGGCCTCGACGTCCCGGTGCGCGTGCTGTGGGGCGAGGAGGACACGTGGATCCCGCCGGACCGGGCGCGGCGGCTGGCGGACGCGATCCCCGGCGCCGACGCGCGGCTGCTCCCGGGCGCCGGGCACCTGGTGCAGCTCGACGCTCCCGTCGCGCTGGCCGTCGAGCTGCAACGCTGGTTGTCCGCGAACCGCTGACCATCGGTACCAGGCTGACCGTCAGTACCAGCTCGCCCGCGCGTGCTGGAAGATGAGGTTGGTCTCGGTGAGCGCGACGTCCGGGTCGGTGGACAGGTGCTCGATGACGAACTCGTTCAGGGCGTCGGAGTCCGCCGCGGCGACGTGCACGAAGAAGTCGTGCGCGCCGCCCAGCAGGAAGACGTTCAGCACGCCGGGCAGCTCGGCGAGGCGCTGCAGGTAGCCGCTGAGGCGGGTGCGGGCCGCGCCGCGCATCTGCACCGCGATCATCGCCTGCAGGGGGTGCCCGGTGCGCGCCGGGTCGACGTCCGCGTGGAAGCCGCGGATCACGCCGCGCTCGCGCAGCTGCCGCACCCGCGTCAGGCAGGTGGAGGGGGCGATCCCGGCCCGCGCCGCGAGCGCGTTGTTCGGCAGGCGCGCGTCGTCCGCGAGCGCCGCGAGGAGCCGCTGGTCGACGTCGTCCAGCCGCGCGGGCGCGGGGCCACGCCGCTCCAGGCCCCACGACGGGTCTGGCCGGACCTCCTGCGTGCGGCCGTCCTGGCCGCGCCGGTCCGTGGATCGAACATCCTTCGCTCGAGGCTGCTGTGCGCCGGGCCGAGCCGGGCGTCGTGTCGACATCATGGCAATCTACCGAAGGATGTACGGATTCGTGGCGCGGGACCGAATCGTCCCGTCAGACTGGGACGTGAGCGGGGTCACACGTCCCGCGCCACGCACCCACCGTTCCCCCGGCCACGAGCCGGGGAACGGTGCCGAGCCACGAAGGCGGGCCCACCCATGCGCATCGGCGTCCCGAAGGAAGTCAAGAACCACGAGTACCGGGTGGCCATCACGCCGGCCGGAGTGCACGAGCTCGTCGCCCGCGGGCACGACGTCGTCGTGGAGGCGGGCGCCGGGGCGGGGTCCGCGATCACCGACGACGAGTACCGCACCGCCGGTGCGGGCGTCGTCGCGGACGCCGACGAGGTGTGGGCCGGCGCCGACACGGTGCTCAAGGTCAAGGAACCGGTCGCGCAGGAGTACCACCGGCTGCGGCCGGGGCTGGTGCTGTTCACCTACCTGCACCTCGCGGCCGACAAGGCGCTCACCGAGGAGCTGCTGGCCCGCGACGTGACGGCCGTCGCGTACGAGACGGTGCAGACCCCCGACGGGCGGCTGCCGCTGCTGGCCCCCATGTCGGAGGTCGCGGGGCGGCTCGCCCCGCAGGTCGGGGCCGCGACCCTGCTGCGGGCCGCGGGCGGGCGCGGCGTCCTGCTCGGCGGGGTGCCCGGCGTGCCCGCCGGGCACGTGGTGGTCATCGGCGCGGGCGTCTCGGGCATGAACGCCGCCCGGATCGCGGTCGGGCTCGGCGCGCGCGTCACCCTCCTGGACACCAGCGCGGACGCGCTCAAGGCCGCCGACCGGGAGCTCGGCGGACGCGTGCAGACCCTCGCCTCGAACAAGCTCACCCTCACCGAGGCCGTGCTCGAGGCGGACCTGGTGGTCGGGGCCGTCCTGGTCCCCGGCGCGAAGGCGCCCGTGCTGGTGGCGAACGACGTCGTGGCACGCATGCGGCCGGGCGCCGTCCTCGTGGACATCGCGATCGACCAGGGCGGCTGCTTCGAGGACTCCCGCCCCACGACGCACGCCGACCCCACCTTCCGGGTGCACGACACGGTCTTCTACTGCGTGGCGAACATGCCCGGCGCCGTGCCGCGCACCTCCACGTACGCGCTGACGAACGTGACGCTGCCGTACGCCGTGGCGCTCGCGGACCACGGCTGGCGCGAGGCCCTGCGCCGCGACCCTGTGCTCGCCCACGGCCTCAACGTGCACGCCGGCGCCGTCACCAACGCGGGGGTCGCGGAGGCGCACTCCCTCGACCACGTGGACGTCGCCGCCGTCCTCTGAGCCTCCCGCGCCGGTCCGACCGTGGTGGGCGCAGCGTCGGGGCCGAGGTCAGGGGCGGTGGCGCGGCGGGAGCGGGACGCGGTCGAGGTCGGCCGCGACGGTGAGGCCGCCGTCGAACACCTCGCGAGCCTCGCGCTCGAACGCGGCGGGCAGCTCGTCGGGCACCCGGTAGCGCTGGGAGAAGTGCGTGAGCACGAGGTGGCGCACGCCGGCGCGGGCGGCGACGATCGCGGCCTGCCGGCAGGTGAGGTGCGCCCAGCGGGCGGCCAGGTCGGCGTCGCGATGCAGGAACGTCGACTCGACGACCAGCAGGTCCACGCCGTCGGCGAGCTCCCCCACCGCGTCGCACAGCCGGGTGTCCATGACGAACGCGACCGACTGCCCGCGCCGCGGCGCGGACACCGCCTGGCAGCGCACGGTGCGGCCGTCGTCGAGGACCAGGACGCCGTCGCGCAGCAGCCGCCCCACCGCCGGGCCCGGCGGGACGCCCGCGGCCGCGAGCGCCGCCGGGTCCAGGGAGACGCCGTCCGGCTCGTCCAGGCGGTAGCCGACGGTGTCGACGCGGTGGTCCAGCGGGCGGGCGGTGAGCGTCGGGGCGTCGGGACCGGCGCCGCGTTCGCCGTCCACGCGGGGCAGGGTCACGACCTGGTCGTCGCCCCGGCGGGCACCGGAGGTGGCGGGGAAGGCCACGGGCTGCAGGGCGACCCGTTCGTGGTGGTCGTAGGCGCTCGCGTCGAGCAGGTGGCGCACCCACGGCTCGCCGGAGGCGGGGAACGAGATCGGCACGGTGTGGCGCACCTGGTCCCCCGACAGGCGCTGCGTGACGCCGGCCAGGCCGAGGGAGTGGTCGCCGTGCAGGTGGGTGATCGCGATGCGGGTGAGGTCGGTGGCGGACACGCCCGCGAACGTCATCTGCCGCTGCGTGCCCTCGCCCGGGTCGAACAGCACCGCCGCCTCGTCGAAGAACAGGACGTACCCGTTGTGGTTGCGCGTGCGGGTGGGCACCATGCTCGCCGTGCCGAGCACGACCAGCTCACGTCGTGACACGTCGGGACGCGCCGGCGCTCAGCAGCCCAGGGCGCGCCCGACCACGCGCACCAGGCCCGTGGTCACGTGCTGCACGGGCCGCCACAGGTCGCGGTCGAACACCGCCGTGCGAGTCACCGGGCCGCGGCGCAGCCGCCCCGCGAGCCGGTGCGCCGACGGGGTGCTCGGCGCCGGCGCGGCGGGCGCGGGCTTCAGCGACGGCAGGCCCGCGAGCACCGAGGGCCGGTAGCGGGCACCCGGGTCCCACCGCAGGTCGGTCCGCTCGCTCGCGTCGTCGGGCATGGGGTCATCCTCGCCCGCCCCCGGGGGACCCGCAAGAGTGCGCCGGGGAGGTGCCGACGGGCGAGGTGGAGGTGGGCCGGGTCAGGCGTCGGGGAAGCCGCGGGGGTTCTCGGACTGCCAGCGCCAGGTGTCGGCGCACATGTCATCGATCGTCTTGACCGCGCGCCACCCGAGCTCGGTCTGCGCCCGCGTCGGGTCGGCCCAGAAGGCGGCGAGGTCGCCCGCACGGCGCGGCCCGACCTCGTAGGGCAGCTCGCGGCCCACGGCCCGCTCGAACGCGTGCAGCATCTGCAGCACGGACGTGCCGGTCCCGGTGCCGAGGTTGAAGGCGCGCACGGGCTCGGCCATCGCGTCCAGGTGGTCCAGCGCGGCCACGTGCCCCGCGGCGAGGTCCTCGACGTGCAGGTAGTCGCGCTCGCACGTGCCGTCGGCCGTCGGGTAGTCGTCGCCGAACACGACGAGCTTGTCGCGCTTGCCGACGGCGACCTGCGCGAGGAACGGCATGAGGTTGTTCGGGATGCCCTGCGGGTCCTCCCCGATCTGCCCCGACGGGTGCGCGCCCACCGGGTTGAAGTACCGCAGCAGCGCGACCTTGAGCCCGCCGACGGCGACCGCGGCGTCGGCCATGATGCGCTCGATCATCACCTTCGTCTGCCCGTACGGGGACGACGACGACAGGTACTCGTAGTCCTCGCGGTAGGGCACGGGCGCCTTCTCCCCGTACACGGTCGCCGAGGAGGAGAACACCAGGCGCGGGACGTCGTGGCGGCGCATCGCCTCCAGCAGCGACAGCGTGGAGTCGAGGTTGTTGCGGTAGTACTCCAGCGGCTTGGCCACGGACTCGCCCACCGCCTTGAAGCCGGCGAAGTGCACGACGGCGTCGAACTTCTCGTGCGCGAACAGCCGCTCGGTCTTCTCCGCGTCCGTGAGGTCGATCGCGTGCACCGGCACGTGCGCCCCGGACAGCGACTCCAGGCGGCCCATCACCGTGGGCTTGCTGTTGGAGAAGTCGTCCACCACGACGACGTCGTGCCCGGAGGCCACGAGGGACAGGACGGTGTGGGAGCCGATGTACCCGGCGCCGCCGGAGACGAGAACGCGCATGGGCCCAGCCTAGGGCGTCGGGCACCGTCGTCGGACGGGCGTCCGCACCCCGGGCCGGGCCCGTGCGCGCTCCCGATCAGCCTGGTCGGGTCAGCTGCCGCCGAGGAGCTCCGTGAAGCTCGGCGTCGCGGCGAACGGGTCGACCGGGCCGTCGTTCTCGCGGCGCGCCACCCGCTGCGCCAGGTCGCGCCCGGCGCGGGCGATCCGCTTCGGCAGGCCGGCGCCCGGGTCGTCGGCGCTCGCGGCCCAGTCGTCGGTGGCGGCGAACACGCTGGTCGGCACGACGTCCGCGCGCAGGTAGGTGAACAGCGGCCGCATCGTGTACTCCAGCGCCAGGGAGTGGCGGGCGGTGCCGCCCGTGGCGCCGAGCAGGACCGGCATGCCGGTCACCGAGTCGGGGTCGACGACGTCCCAGAAGGACTTGAACAGCCCCGAGTAGCTCGTGGTGAACACGGGCGAGACGGCGATGAGCCCGTCCGCGCCGGTCACGGTCTCCAGCGCCCGGGCCAGGTCGCCGGTCGGGAACCGGGTGAGCATCGCGTCGACGACGGCGTGCGCGAGGTCGCGCAGCTCGATCGTCTCCACCCGGACCGTGTGACCGGCGTCCTCCAGCTCCCGCACGGTGGCGTCCGCGAGCCGGTCGGCCAGCAGGCGCGTCGACGACGGCTGGGACAGGCCCGCCGAGACGACGGCGAGCGTGCGCTCGCCGGCCGCGCCGGGCAGCGACCCGGCGGGGGTGAACGGGGTGGTCATGCGCGTGCCTCCTGCGATCCGGCGGGCTGGGTGCCCTCGGCAACGGTACCGGTGTACGGGTCCGAGGTGTCGCCGACGTGGGTGGCGCCGGCCTCGCCCGCCGCGCGGGCGGCGGCCACGCGCTCGGCGTGCGTCGGCGGGTTCAGCGGGACGTCGTCGGCGGGGCGCTTGGCCTCGACGATCTTGCGCAGCTCGGGCACGACCTCCTCGCCGAGCAGGTCGATCTGCTCGAGCACGGTCTTCAGCGGCAGGCCCGCGTGGTCCACGAGGAACAGCTGGCGCTGGTAGTAGCCCACCTCGTCGACGAACGACGCGTACCGGTCGATGACCTGCTGCGGCGAGCCGACCGTCAGCGGCGTCTCGCGAGTGAAGTCCTCCATCGACGGGCCGTGCCCGTACACGGGGGCCTCGTCGAAGTAGGGCCGGAACTCGTTCCACGCGTCCTGCGACCGCTTGCGCATGAACACCTGCCCGCCGAGCCCGACGATCGCCTGGTCGGCGCGCCCGTGCCCGTAGTGCTCGAACCGCTGCCGGTAGAAGCGCACCATCTGCCGGGTGTGGTGCATCGGCCAGAAGATGTTGTTGTGCAGGAACCCGTCGCCGTAGAACGCGGCCTGCTCGGCGATCTCGGGGCTGCGGATCGAGCCGTGCCACACGAACGGCGGCACGCCGTCCAGCGGCCGCGGGGTGGAGGTGAAGCCCTGCAGCGGGGTGCGGAACTTGCCCTCCCAGTCCACGACGTCCTCGGTCCACAGGCGGCGCAGCAGCGCGTAGTTCTCGATCGCGAGCGGGATGCCCTGGCGGATGTCCTGCCCGAACCACGGGTACACGGGGCCGGTGTTGCCGCGGCCCATCATGAGGTCCATGCGCCCGTCGGAGATGACCTGGAGCATCGCGTACTCCTCGGCGAGACGCACCGGGTCGTTCGTCGTGATCAGCGTGGTCGCCGTCGACAGGGTGATGTGCTTCGTGACGCCGGCCAGGTAGCCGAGCATCGTCGTGGGCGACGACGCCACGAACGGCGGGTTGTGGTGCTCGCCGGTGGCGAAGACGTCCAGGCCCGCCTCGTCGGCGTGCCGCGCGATGGTGAGCATGTCGCGCACCCGCTCGGTGTCGTCCGGGGTGTGGCCCGTCGTGGGGTCGGTGGTGACGTCGCTGACGGAGAAGATTCCGAACTGCACGGCTGCGCTCCCTGCTCGTGGACTCTGCGGTGGAGCCTGGACCGAGGTCCAGGTCCATGCATTTGCATGTACATGCCGGTGAACCGCGGCCCTGGCCCGGTTGTTCCCGGCCCCGACCCCGGGGGGCGCGTGACGTCGCGCACAAAGGGTGCCCGCAGGGCGGTCTCGAGTTGCGCACGGCGCGCCGACTGGCCAGCCTGGGTGCAACCGTCACGTCCACCGCCATCCTGTCCGACCGTTCTCCCGGTCCGCGGCACCCGGGTGTGGACCGTGCTTCACGGGACCTTCACGGCCCGCCGGAACATCCCCCGGCAGGGCCGCGTTGGAACCTCAGGCCCCTTCCCACCGACCTCCAGGAGGACGACATGCCCGACCGGTCCCTGCGCGGCATGAGCATCGGCAGCAAGAGCATGGAGTCCGACGAGGGCGTGGACTTCGCCCCGCGGTTCCAGGCCCACTACGACTGCCCCAACGGTCACACCATCATCCTCCCCTTCTCCACCGAGGCCGAGGTGCCGCCGGTGTGGGAGTGCCGGTGCGGCGAGGAGGCGCTCCTGCGCGACGCCGAGCGCCCCGAGGTGAAGCCCGGCAAGCCGCAGCGCACCCACTGGGACATGCTGCTCGAGCGCCGCACCGTCGCCGAGCTGGAGGAGCTCCTCGACGAGCGCCTCGAGCTGCTGCGCGCCGGCAAGCTGCGCCGCAGCGCCTGACGCGGACGATCACGAAGGGCGGGCACCCCACCGGGTGCCCGCCCTTCGTCGTTCCCTCGTCGTCCCCCGCCGTCAGCCGCGCCGTCAGCCGCGCCGCGCCCGGGCCGCGGACACGATCCCCCCGACGACGAGGACGACCGCCGCCGCACCCACGGCCCAGCCGGGCCAATAGCCCGCCCGCACCGCCGGCGTCAGCTCCGTGCGCAGCGGCAGGTCCGCCACCCAGTGGTCGGGCGTGAACAGCTGCGTGCGCGCCACGAGCGTCCCGTCCGGCGCGACGACGCCGCTCACCCCCACCGTGGAGACCTGCACCGCCGCCCGGCCCGTCGTGATCGCCTGCAGCCGCGTCATCGCGAGCTGCTGCGTGGACTCCGCCGTGTAGCCGAACGACGCGTTGTTCGTCGGCACCACCAGCACCTGCGCGCCCCGCTGCACCGCGTCCCGCACGATCTCGTCGTACGCCACCTCGAAGCAGATCACGGTCGCCATCGGCACCGTCGCCTCCCCCGTGCCGTGCCCGATCGCCGCGCCGTCGACCGGCAGGTCGACCACCGCAGGCTCCGTGCCGGGGATCATGTCCGTCGTCACGCGGTCCACCTGCGAGCTGAACAGGCGCACGAACCCGCGGATCGGGATGTACTCCCCGAACGGCGCCGGGTGCTGCTTCGCGTACCGCTGGGTGACCCCCTCGCCCGGCTCCCACAGCAGCGCCACGTTGTACCGCCCGCCGGTGTCCGGCCACTCCTGCGCGCCCACGAGGATCGGCGCGCCCACCGCCGTCGCCGCGTCGTCGATCGCCGCGCCCACCTCCGGCGTCGTCTGCGGGTCCAGGTCCGAGCCGTTCTCCGGCCACAGCACCACGTCGACGGCGTCGCCCGGCTCGTCGCCGAACGCGCCCGCCGCCTGCTCGTCCGCGATCGCGTACGTGCCGTCCAGGTGGTTGTTCAGCACCTCCGCGCGGTTCGCGAACGACCCCTCCCCCGGCTCGGACACGTTGCCCTGCACCGCCCCGGCGCGCAGCACGCCCGCCTCGGCCGTGCCCGTGCCCGCGTCGACGACCGTGCCCGCGCGGCCCGGGTCGTCGGCGTCCGTCACCTCGCGCGTGCCCGGGTCGTGCGCCAGCGGCAGCAGCAGCGGCGCGACGACGAGGGCGGCCGCGGCGACGACGAACGCGCCGGCGCTCGCGGCCGACCGTGCCCGCCGTCGAGCGTCCCGCCACGGCGTGCGCAGCAGGCGCCCGACCGCGAGCGCGAGCAGCACGCCCGCCACCGCGACGAGCAGGGACACGAGGGTGGTGCCGCCCAGCCAGGCGGCGCGCCCGGTCGGCGCGCCGGCCATCGCCCACGCGAGGCGGCCCCACGGGAAGCCGCCGAACGGGATCTCGGAGCGCCACTGCTCCACCGCGACGAAGACGACCGCGAACACGGCGGCCTGCGCGACGGCGTGCCGGAGCACCCAGCGCCACCGGCGCGCCCACGTCCACAGCGCCCCGAACGCGGCGAGGAACAGGGTCTCCAGCACGGACAGCGCCACCCAGGGCACCGTGTCCGTGGCGAAGTTCGCCCACCAGATGTGCGGGAGCCAGAACGTCAGTCCGGCGACGAGGCCGACGAGGAAGTTCCAGCCGGCCGCGCGGCGGCCGTCACGGCGCAGCGCGGCGAACAGCAGCGCGACGCCGACGAACGCGAGCGGCCACGCCCCGACGTCCGGGAACGACGCCCACAGCGCGGCCCCGGACGCCACCGCGAGCAGCAGGGTCGCGGGGCGGCTCGCCCACCGGTCGGCCGGCGTCGTCGCGCGCGGCACGGCGCCCTCGTCACGGCTCTCGTCACGGCCGTCCTCGACGCCGGGGGCGGCTCCCCCGTCGGAGGGCTCTTCGACCGGCCTGGGGCTCACGTGCGACACCCCCGCAGGGTACGTGACCGCGGGCCGTCGTCAGGCCGCCCGGCACCCTTCGAGCACGCGATCGGCTTCGGGAACCGGCCGGTTGCCGCGACGGATCGCGTGCTCGACGGCATCTCCCGGTCCGGGTCAGTCGAAGGTGTCGTGCAGGACGACGCCGTCGCGCACGGTCTGCAGGCACACGGGGTCGGGCTCACCCTCGGACAGGTCGGGCAGGAGCGGCTGACCGGCGCGCGCCTCCGGGTTCCACGCCGACAGGCGGTCGCCGGGCGCCTGGACGGACAGGGTGTCCGCGCGCCAGACCGCCAGGTGTGCGGGCGCGCCGACGCGCAGCTCGCCCGCGCCGGTGTGGTCCAGCCCGGCGAGCCGCCACCCGCCGCGGGTGTGGGCGCGGAACGCGGCCCGCGCGGAGATGCGCTGCATGGTGTCCTCGTGGGTGAGGGTGGCGCGCACCGCCTGCCACGGGTCGAGCGGGGTGACGGGGGTGTCGGAGCCGAACGCGAGCGGCACGCCCGCCCCGGCGAGGTCCGCGAACGGGGACAGGGTCGACGCGCGCCCCGGCCCGAGCCGCGTCGCGTACATGCCGAGGCTGCCGCCCCAGGCGGCGTCGAACGCGGGCTGCACGGACAGCGCCACCCCGTACAGCAGCAGCGCGGCGAGGGCGGACGCGTCCACGAACAGGGCGTGCTCGAGGCGGTGGTGGCCGGAGCGCAGCAGGCTCGCGCCGTGCTCGGTGGCGGCGAGCTCCAGCCCGCGCACCACCTCGTCCATGGCACGGTCGCCGATGACGTGGAACCCGCCCTGCGTGCCCGCGGTCGAGCAGGCGGCCAGGTGCGCGGCGATGTCCTCGCCCGTGAGGAAGAGGCGGCCCGTGGGCTCGGCGGCGCCCGGCGCGGCGAGCAGGTCGCTGTACGGGTGGCGCAGCGCCGCGGTGCGCGAGCCGATCGACCCGTCCGCGCACAGGTCACCGGCGATGCCGGTGAGGAACGGCAGCTCAGCGAGCATCTGGCGCGCGTCGTCGGCCGTCGCGCACAGCTCGCCCCGGTACGCGACGACGTGCGGCAGCCCGCCCGCCGGGTCCGCGGTGAGCGCCACGAGCTCCGCGAGCCCCTCGCGGGTGTCCATGGTGGGCTCGCTCATCTCGTGCACGCCGACGATGCCGCGGGCGGCGGCGTCCGCGAGGGCGCGCCGGTACGCGCGGGTGCGGCGCGCGGGCGAGACCTGCCGCACGGCGGCGGCCGCGGCGTGGTGGGCGTCGGAGGTGACCATCCCGGACGCCTCCCAGCCGAGGGTCCGGTCGAGGCCCACCGCGCGGGCGAACGACCCGGACACGACGGCGGAGTGGCCGTCGACCCGTGCCGCGTACACGCGCCGCCCGCCGCAGGCGGCGTCGACCTCGTCGGCCGTGGGGGCGCGCCGCTCGGGCCAGGTCTGCTCGTCCCACCCGAACGCGAGGAGCACCTCCTCGCCGCCCGGGTCGGCGGCGTCCAGCTCGCGCGCGCCCCGGGCAAGGGCGTCGAGCGCCGCGGCGAGCGACGTCACCCCGCCGGCGGCGGTGAGGTCGACGGACCCGGCCGCCAGGCCGGTCTCCAGCAGGTGGACGTGCGCGTCGACGAACCCGGGGGCCACGAGCGCGCCGTCCAGGTCGATCACGCGGTCCGCGCGGGCCGCGAGGCCGGCGGCGGTGTCCTCGGCGCCGAGCCAGGTCACGACGCCGTCGTCGACGAGCAGGGCCTCGGCGAACGGGTCGGCGGGCGAGTGGACGACTCCGTTGCGGTACAGGGTGGACGTCACGGCCTGCACTCTATGGCACCGCCGCGGGCGGGCGCCCACCGCACCCCCACACCGGCCGCACGGATTCCTCACATCCGCACGGGCCGGCAGCGGGTCGCCGCCGCCGACCCGCTGCCGTCACACGCTGGAGTAGGCGACGACGCCGCGCAGCACGGCGGTCTGCGCCTTGCGCGCCGTGGCCCGCAGCGCGGGACGCGGGGCGGCCTTCGCCAGCTGGTCCAGCACGTCGAGCACCTGCTTGCACCAGCGCACGAAGTCCCCCGCCGCCACGTCCGTGCCGCGCAGCACCGCGTCGAGGTTCTTCCCGGACGCCCACCGGTGCACCGGGGCGACCAGGCCCAGGTCCAGGGGGCCCGTCGCCTCCAGGCGGTGCGCTGCCTCGAGGTCGGTCACCTCGGACCAGGCCCGGGTGGTGGCGTCCAGCGCGAGGGCGAGCCGCCCGTGCGGCCCGCCCGGCACGAACGGCTCGGACGCCTCCTCGCGGCGCCCCGAGTACACGACCGTCGACACCGCGGCCGCCAGCCCGGGCGCGTCCAGCTCGTCCCAGATGCCGCGGCGCAGGCACTCCGCGAGGAGCAGGTCGTCCTCCGCGTACAGGCGGCCCAGCCACCGCCCGTCGTCCGTGACCGCCAGGGTCCCCCGCTCCCCGCCGTCGTGGTCCGGCGAGGAGGCGTCCTCGCCGGTGCGGGCCAGGTAGCCCAGCCGCGTCAGCACGTCGCAGGTGCGGTCGAACGTGCGGGCGATCGACCCGGTGCGCCCCTCGACGCGGCGCACCAGCTGCTCGTGCTCGGCGCGCAGCCGCTCCCACCGTTCCGCCCAGCGGGCGTGGTCGTCGCGGTCCGGGCAGCCGTGGCACGGGTGGGCGCGCAGTGCCGCGCGCAGGCGCTGCAGCTCGGCGTCGGACGCCGCGTCACCGCGTCGTCCGGCCTGCCCACCGTCGCGCCGCCCGGGGTGCCGGCCGGAGCCGCCGTCGCCCGAGAACGCGCCGAGCGCGTTGCGCATGTTCGAGGCCAGGTCGCGCCGCTGGTCGGGGCGGCGCGGGTTGAACCCCTTCGGGATGCGCACCACGCCGACCACCTCCACGCCGCCCGGCGCGTCCGCGAGGGTGAGCTTCTTGACCTGCTTCTCCTGGGTGAGCACGGTGGGCCGCGGCCCGTCGAAGCCCCGGTCGTCGCGGCCCGCGTCCAGGATGACGACGTACCCGCGCCGCCGCCCGGACGGCACCTCGACCACGTCGCCCCGACGCAGCTTCTCGAACGACGCGACCGCGTCGGCGCGCCGGGCCCCCGACGCGGCGCGCGACAGCTCCTTCTCGCGGTCCTTGATGGCGCGCCGCAGCCCCATGTACTCGGCGAAGTCGCCCCGGTCGCACGCCATCGCCTCGGCGTACCCCTCCATGGCCTCCGCGTGCGCCTGCGCCTGCTTCGCCAGGCCGACCACGCCCCGGTCGGCCTGGAACTGCGCGAAGCTCGTCTCCAGCACGTCGCGCGCCCGCTCACGGCCCACCTGGCCCACCAGGTTGACCGCCATGTTGTACGTGGGCCGGAAGCTGGACCGCAGCGGGTACAGCCGCTTGGACGCGAGCCCCGCCAGCGCCACCGGGTCGAGGCCGGTGTGGTCGACGACGACGGCGTGCCCCTCGACGTCGATCCCGCGCCGCCCCG
The DNA here is from genome assembly GCF_042793275.1 of Isoptericola sp. NPDC056578. Lineage (NCBI taxonomy): Bacteria > Bacillati > Actinomycetota > Actinomycetes > Micrococcales > Promicromonosporaceae > Isoptericola > Isoptericola sp. NPDC056578. Next base: position 99,895 of record NZ_JBHTVC010000004.1, on the reverse strand, counting down.
CCCGGCCGGTGAGCTGCGTGTACTCCCCCGGCGTCACCGGCTGGTGCGCGGTGCCGTCCCACTTCACCAGCTTCTCCAGCACCACCGACCGGGCGGGCATGTTGATGCCCAGCGCCAGCGTCTCGGTGGCGAACACGACCTTCACCAGGCCGCGGGAGAACAGCTCCTCCACGGTCTCCTTGAACACCGGCAGCATGCCCGCGTGGTGCGCGGCGATGCCGCGCGACAGGGACTCGGCCCACGACCAGTACCCGAGCACGTCGAGGTCCTCGGTCGGGATCGTGGCGGTGCGCTCCTCCACCACCCGCCGGATCCGCGCCTCCTCCTCCGCGTTCGTCAGCCGCAGGCCCGCGCGCAGGCACTGCTGCACCGCCCCGTCGCAGCCCGCGCGGGAGAAGATGAAGTAGATGGCGGGCAGCAGCGCGTCCGCGTCGAGGGAGTCCACGACGGCGAACCGCGGCGGCGTGCGGCGGTGCGCCACGGGCCCGCCGGCGCCCGGCCGGTTCCCGCCCCGGCCCCGGTACCCGCGGTCGCCGCGCCCCCGGTGCCCGTGCCGGCCGTGGCCCGACTCCGCCCGCGCCGACACGCGGAACATCGCCTGCAGGTCCGGGTTGATCGGCGGGTTCGTGCCGGGATCGGTCGGGTCCACGTGCCCCGCGTACAGGTCCATGAGGCGCGGCACGCCGCGCGGCTCCGGCGCCGAGACGACCACGTGCTGCCACAGCGGCACGGGCCGGCGCTCGCTGACGACCACGGCCGTGTCGCCGCGCACGGTGGCGAGCCAGTCGCCGAACTCCTCCGCGTTCGACACCGTCGCGGACAGGGACACGAGCTGCACGTGGTCGGGCAGGTGGATGATGACCTCCTCCCACACCGGGCCGCGGAACCGGTCGGCGAGGTAGTGCACCTCGTCCATGACGACGTACGCCAGCCCGTCGAGGGCGGACGACCCCGCGTAGAGCATGTTGCGCAGCACCTCGGTGGTCATGACGACCACGGGCGCGCCCGCGTTGATGGACGTGTCCCCGGTGAGCAGTCCCACGTTCGCGGCGCCGTGCCGGGCGACGAGGTCGGTGTACTTCTGGTTGCTCAGCGCCTTGATCGGCGTCGTGTAGAACGCCTTGCCGCCGCGCGCGAGGGCGAGGTGGACGGCGAACTCCCCGACCACCGTCTTGCCGGCGCCGGTGGGTGCGGCGACCAGCACCCCGCGGCCTTCCTCGAGCGCGACGCACGCGTCCACCTGGAACGGGTCGAGCTCGAACCCGACCTCCTGGCGGAACAGCCGCAGCTCGCCCTCGGCGTCGGCCTTGTCGCGCGCGCTGCGCTCCCGCGACGCGGCGTACCGCTCCGCGGGGGTGAGGGTGCCGGTGCCGTCGGGCGTGCCGGCGCGCGAGCCGGAGCCGGGACGGGAACGAGGGGTCATGCCATCAGCCTAGGCGTCGCCGCCCCGGGGTCCGTGCGGCGCCCCGGGGCGATTCGTGGCGCGCCCTCAGCGTGGTTCGACCAGCACCTGCAGGGCGCGGGCCCGCACCTCGACGCGCAGCGGCAGCGCGCCGAGCCGCTCGCCGTCCGCGTGCGCGACCGGCAGGGGACGCTCGCCCGCGACCCAGGCCTCCGGCCCGGGCTCGATCGTCACCGCTCGCGCCCGCACGACGTGCACCTTGCGACGCCGCACGTGCCCGCCGGTGAACATGCTCGGGAAGACGGCGAGCGCGCCCGCCTTCGACAGGTCGGTGGCGACCAGCACGTCCAGCAGGCCGTCGTCGAGGGAGGCCGACGGGGCGACGCGGATGCCCCCGCCGATCTGCGGCCCGTTCGCCGCGGTGACGAGCGCGGCGCGGCCCGTCCACGTCGCCGTCCCCGCCGGTCCGGGCCGCAGGCGCAGACCGGGGCCCTCGACGACGCCGTCGAACGTCAGCCGGTACGACCAGGGGCGGTAGCGCACGAGCTCGAGCGCGGCGGCCACGGTGTACCGGGCGCTGCCGCGCGGGTGGCGCAGCCGGTTCGCGCGGGCGTTCACGGCGGCGTCGAGGCCGGCCGAGACCGCGCCCGCCAGCCAGCGCGGGCCGCCGGCGAGGCCGGGGCCCGTCGCGAGCGCGGCGTCGACGGGGCGACGGCCCGCGGGGCCGGCGTCCAGCGCCCGGCACAGCGCGGCGCCCGCCGCCGCGGGGTCGCGCACGGGCAGCCCGAGGGTGGCGGCGAAGTCGTTCCCGGTGCCGACCGGCACGATCCCCAGCGGGACCCCGGTGCCGGCGACGGCCTGCGCCCCCAGGTGCACCATGCCGTCGCCGCCCACCACGACGAGCGCGTCCACGGGCAGGCCCGTCCCGTCGACGGCGGCACGGGCCCGCGCCAGCGCGGCGTCCGCGTCGGGACCGGACAGGTCGACGACGTCGTGCCCCGCCCGGCGCAGCCCGGCCAGCACGCCCTCCCCGGCGTACGCGGCACGCCCCTTGCCCGCGGTCGGGTTCACGACCACGCCCAGGCGACGCGCGCGCGTGCTCCCCCCGTGCGGGTCCGGCTCAGACAGTGGGGGCGACCCTGCGCTTGTCGACGCGCCGGTCGTGCAGCACGCAGATCCCGAGGGCCCCGAAGTACAGCACGCAGATCGGCAGGGCCACGAAGATCATCGTCAGCGCGTCGGGCGTCGGCGTCATCACGGCCGCGAACACGAACGCGACGAGCACCGCCCACCGCCAGCCCTTGGCGAGCGTCTCGTGCCGCAGCACCCCGGCCATGTTGAGGCCGACGAGGAACACCGGCGACACGAACGCGATGCCGAACGCCAGCACGAGGCGCATGACGAAGCTGAGGTACCCCTGCGCGTCGGTGAAGTTCACCGCCCCGTCGGGCACGAACCCGGCCAGGATGTCCACGGCGTGCGGGAGCACCCACCAGGCCAGCGCGGCGCCGCCGAGGAAGAGGGGCACCGCGGCGCCGAGGAACCCGTAGGCGTACCCCTTCTCCCGCCTCGTCAGCCCGGGGGTCACGAAGGCCCACAGCTGGTAGAGCCACCACGGGCACGTCACGATGACGCCGAGGAAGAGCGAGACCTTGATCTTCATGTCGAGCGCCGACGCCATGCCCGTGAAGTTGAGCGCGATCGTCTTGCCCTGCTCGAGCGCGGCGACCTCGAGGGGCGCCTGCAGCGCGGAGAGCAGCGGTTCGTACAGGACCCATCCGGCGACCGCACCCACGACGAGGCCGCACGCGGCGAGGAAGAGCCGCTTGCGCAGCTCCAGCAGGTGCTCGCGCAGGGGCATGCGCCCCTCGGGGTCCCGGGTGTCTCCGGGCACCGACTACGCCCGCGGCTGCTTCGGGTCGATGAGACCCGGGATCTGCTCCTGGCCGCCCGCGGAGGCGGGGGGCGCCTGCGTGGCGGAGGTGGCAGGACCGGAGGTCGACGGCGACGTCGTCGTCGAGTCGTCGGACGGCTCGTTCGAGTCGTTGAGCTTGCCGTCGTCCGTGAGGTCCTTGACCTCCTTCTTGAAGATCTTCAGCGACTGGCCGACGCTGCGCGCCAGGTCAGGGAGCCTGCGCGCCCCGAACAGCAGCAGGATCACGACCACCAGCACGATGATGTGCCAGGGCTTGAGCATGCCCATGAGAATGGCTCCTCGTTCTCGTCCGCCCGTGGGCGGGGTGTGTCGGGGTCAACCCTAGTGGGTCCCCGCGGCGGCGAAGGTGACGTTCGGGTGACGACACGTCCCCATCATCGCTCCGAACAACGTTCCGGTCGCAGTTCCGGTCGCAGTACCGGTCAGAACGGGTAGCCCTGCAGGACGCCGCGGCCGCCACGTCGACGTCGGGCAGCACGCCGTCCCGACCGCCCGGTCGAGGTCGGTCGGGGACGCGCCCCCCACGGTGGCGAGCGTGGCCCCCGTCGCCGGCGACACGACGGGCCGCGTCCCGGCCAGGCGGGTCCAGCCACCGACGTACGCGGTGCCGTCCCAGGTCTGCGGTGCGAAGAACGTCATCGTGCCCTCCCGGTGTGCGTGCACGGGTGCCGCTCCACGTCACGCCACGTCGCTCGACGGGGCGCGGCGGTGATGCGGAGGCTAGCGCCTCCGCGCAGGGGTGCGGGACCTCAGGTCGGCGTGCGCCGCCTTGTCGGCGTTCCGCGCGGCCAGCCAGCTCTCGGACTCCCACCGGCGCCACGTCGCCGTCCGGCGCTCGCGGCGGGCCGCGACCCGCTCGGCCTTGAGCCGGCGCCGCTCGGCGACGCGCTCGCGCAGCACGACGGGGTCGTCGAACAGGGTGGGCGACGTGTCGACGCGGTGCGCCTCGGCCTCGGCGACGGCGGCGGAGATGCGGTCCGTCGCGGACCCGAGCACCTCTCCCGCGCGGGACGCCTCACGCAGGGCGCGCATCCCCGCGCGCCACAGGTGACGGCCCAGGAAGAACGCGCCCACGAGGGTCGCGACGACGAGCCCCGCCCAGATCCAGCCCCACATGCCGGTCAGCCTACGGTCTCGTCGGCGGTCGTCGCCGCGTACGCGGCGAGGGCGGTCCGGGCGGAGTGCGCGACGTCGTGCGCCACGTCGGGCGGGTCGACGGCGACGACGTCGGGCGCGTTGGCGAGCAGCAGGCGCCGCAGCCACGCCGGGTTCGTGACCCGCAGCCGCACCTCGACGGTGCCGTCGGGCAGGTCGCGCACGGACTCGGCGGGCACCTCCTCCGCGACCCACCGCGCCGCGGACGCGAGCCGCAACGTCGCCGCCGGGGCGCCCCGGTGCGCGACGGACGCCCACACGTCGGCGCCCAGGTCGCCCGCCACGGCGACGTCACGCTCGGCGACCGGCTCGTCGAGCACCCGGGCGTCGAGGATGCGGTCCACCCGGAACGTGCGACGCCCGTCCACCCGCAGGCACCACCCCACCAGGTACATGGCGCCGTCCTGGGTGAGCAGGCGCAGCGGGTCGACGTCGCGCTCGGAGGTGACGTCGGCCGCGTTCACGTACCGCAGGTGCAGGCGACGGCCCTCGGCGAGCGCGGTCGTGACGGCCGCGACCACCCGCGGGTCGCCCTCGCCCTCGAGCTGCACGTCGACGGCGCCCGCGGCCTCGCCGGTCGCGGCGGTCAGCTTGTCCAGGGCGGAGGCGACGACGGCTGCCCGCCGCCGGTCCGCCTGCACCGCGGGCGACGCGTGCATCGCGCGCAGCGCGGCGACGAGCGCCACCGCCTCCCGCGTGCCGAGCCGCAGCGGCCGCGTCATGCCGCGCGCCTGCGTCAGGGTCACGACGCCGTCCTCCAGCGAGAACGCGTCGAAGTCGATGAGGTCGTCCGGCATGTACCCGGGGGTGCCGGACACCCACAGGGCGTCCACGTCCTCGCGCACCTGCCGCGGCGTCACCCCGAACCGGTCCGCGAGCTCCTCCACCCGCACCGGGCCCGCGCCGTCGAGGAACGCCACCAGACCCAGCAGCCGCACCAGCCTGTCGTCGGCCCGCTCAGCCATCCGTCGCCTCCCTTGCCGTGCCCGCATCCCCGGCGTCGAGCCCCGCGGCCGCCTCCAGGCGGCGCAGCACGTCCGCGCGCAGCTGGGGCGGCGCCAGCACCACCACCGCCGGCCCGTACCCCGCCACCTCGTCCGCGAACGCCGACAGGCTGCGGAACTGCACCTCCAGCAGGTCGCGCCCGTCGTGGCGGCCGGCACGACGCGCGTCCTGGCCGCCGTTCCCGTGGCTCCCGTCGTCGCCGTCGGCCACGGGCACCGCGCGCGCCCGCAGCGCCTGCGCCCGCTCCGGCACCACCGCCAGCCGCGCCCGCTGCGGCACCCCGACCCGCTCGCCGAGCATGGCGTCCACGTCCACCTCGTCGGGCACGTCGAACGCGCCCGCCTGCGACCCCACGCGCACCTTGCCCGCGATCCGCGACAGCCGGAACACCCGCGCCGCGCCGCGCGCCCGGTCGAAGCCCACCAGGTACCAGCCGCTGCCCCGCGCTGCGATGCGCCACGGCTCCACGTGCCGCGTCAGCTCCTGCCCCGTGCTCGCCGCCCGGTACCGGAACGACACGTCCCGCCGCTCCGAGACCGCCTCCAGCAGCGGCACGTACGCGTCGCCCGCCGCCCGCACCCGCGGTGCCAGCCCGGCCACCGCGTCCCCCGCGACCTCCCCCGCGCCCGCCGCCCGCAGCTTCGTCATCGCGCGCGACATGTCCGTGCGCAGCGTCTTGTCCGACCACAGCTGCGCCGCCAGCGCCACCACGCCCAGCTCCGCCGGCGTCAGGTCCACCGCGCCCAGCGCGTACGCGTCGTTGTCGATGCGGTACCCGACCTCGTCGCTGTGCCCGCCCCCGTCCACCGTGACGATCGGGATGCCCAGCGCCCGCAACGTGTCCTTGTCCCGCTCGAACATCCGCTCGAACGCCTCCGTCGACGGCGCGTCGCCGTACCCCGCCACCCCCGCGCGCACCTGCTGCTTCGTCATGGACGCGCTCGTGTTCACGAGCGCGATGACGAGGTTGAGCAGGCGCTCGGCCGGCGGGGTGCCCCGCGACGACGGCGCAGGGTCGGACGGCGCGGCGACGGGCGGGCCGGAGGCCGGGTCCACGGGGTTCGCAGGCATCGGCACCAACCTAGTCGCCGGTAGCCTCTCGTGGGTGACGACAGTGCCGAACCAACCCCAGCCCCGCACGCCCCGCGACGCCCGCGACGACGCGCCCACCGGGCACGTCACCTCGCACGTGACCTCGCACGTGACGTGGCGCACCGGCACCGTCACCACCCGCGGCGCCACCTGGACCGGTGCCCGCGAGGTCACCCTCCGCCTCGACACCCCCCTGCCGTCGCGCGACCTCACCACCGCACCCTGGGAGGTCCGCGGCCTCGCCTACACCGCCCTCGTCGGCGACCCGGACGTCGGCGACCGCCTCCTCCTCAACGTCTCCGCCCTCGCCCGCGGCCTCGGCACCGGCGGGTACGCCCTCGTCGTCGGCCCCGCCGGAGACGCCACCGCCCTGCCCGCCGACCCCCACGCCGGACCCGGCCACCTCGTCAAGGCCCGCTACACCCCCCTGCAGGCCATGGTCCTCGGCGTCGACGAGCAGGAGTCCACCCACCACGACACGCTCCGCGACGCCGACGACCTCACCGGCCTGCCCGTCGTCGTCGCCGACCTGCACTCCGCCCTGCCCGCCGTCGTCGCCGGCGCCCGCCACGCCGCAGACCTCGCCGGACGACCCCACCCCCGCGTCGCCTACGTGATGACCGACGGCGGCGCCCTGCCCGCCGCCTTCTCCCGCACCGTCGCCACCCTCCGCGACACCGGGTGGCTCGACACCACCGTCACCGTCGGACAGGCCTTCGGCGGCGACCTCGAGGCCGTCACCGTGCACACCGGCCTCCTCGCCGCCCGCCACGTCGCGGGCGCCGACCTCGTCGTCCTCACCCAGGGCCCCGGCAACCTCGGCACCGGCACCCGGTGGGGCTTCTCCGGCGTCGCCGCCGGAGAAGCCGTCAACGCCGCCGCCACCCTCGGCGGACGCCCCGTCGCCTCCCTGCGCGTCTCCGGCGCCGACCCCCGCGACCGCCACCGCGGCGTCTCCCACCACAGCCTCACCGCCTACGGCCGCGTGGCGCTCGCGGCCGCCGACGTCCCCGTCCCGGCCCCCACCGCCGACCTCGAGGCCCTGCCCACCTGGGGCGCCGAGCTCACCCGCCAGATCCACGACCAGGCCGCCACCCTCGCCGACGCCCCCGCCCACCACCGCGTCCTCGACGTCGCCGCCGACACCGCCCTCCTCCACGCCCTGCGCGGCTCCCCCGCCCGCCTGTCCACCATGGGACGATCCCTCGACGGCGACCCCTCCGCGTTCGTCGCCGCCGCCGTCGCCGGCGTGCACGCCGAGCACCTCAGCCGCGAGCACCGCACCCACGAGGACCCCACCACCCGATAGCGTCGGCGCATGGCCCCACCGACGCGGACCCGGCACGCAGCACGCCGCGCCCTCGCGCCCCTCGCCGGGGCCGCCCTCGCCCTCCTCGTCGTGCTCGGCGCCGCCACCGCCACCCCCTGGCGCTTCCGCCTCCCCGACGTCGCCCTCCCCGGGCCCGAGGCCTCCGACCCCGTCCAGCCCCAGATGCCCGGCGACATCGTCCCCGGGGACCAGCCCCCGCCCTCCTACGACGTCATCACCTGGATCGTCGTCGCCCTCTCCGTCGCCGGAGCCGTTCTCGTCGCCGCCCTCCTGTGGCTCCTCGCCCGCCGCGTCGTCCGCGCCCTCGCCACCCCCGAGGACGACGACGGCGACGGCCTCACCCCCGGCCACGCCACCACCGCCACCGTGACCGACCTCCCCCTGCCCGAGCTCCAGGACGCCGTCGCCACCGCGCTCGCCCGCATCGACGACGCCGCCACCCCGCACGACGCCGTCGTCGCCGCCTGGGTCGCCCTCGAGGACGCCGCCGCCGAGCACGGCACCCGTCGCGACCCCGCCCAGACGCCGACCGAGTTCACCGCCCGCCTCCTCACCGCGCGCCGCGACGACGGCCACGCCGTCCCCGCCTCCGACGTGGACACCCTCCGCCGCCTCTACCAGCACGCCCGCTTCACCGACCGCCCCGTGCACCCCGACGACGTGCACGCCGCCCGCACCGCCCTGTCCCGCATCGCCCGCGCCCTCGACCCCGCCCCGCACCCATGACCCGCACCCGACCACCGCGCCCCGCACCCCTGCGCGCCCTGCTCACCGTCGCACTCCCGGCGCTCGCGGCCTGCGCGGCGCTCACCCTGACCGGTGTGCTCGACCCGCTGCACGCCGCCCTGCTCGTCGTCGTGGTCACGACGGCGGTCGTGCTGTGGCGGTGCCTCGACGACGGGGACGAGGCCCCGTGGCCGGACGTCGTCCACGACCGTCGCGACGGCGCGCGCAACGACGTCAGCGAGCTGGGCTGGGCCACGTTCACCCGCAGCGGCGCCGTGGGCGACCGCGTGCTGCGCCGGGTCCGGGACCTCGCGGCGGCACGGCTCGCCGAGCGGGGCGTCGACCTCGCCGCGCCCGGCGGCCCGGAGGCGGCCGCGCACCTCCTCGGAACGGACGTCGTCGACGGGCTCGTCTCCCGCCGCCCCGTGAGCCGGGTCGAGGTGCACCGCTGGCTCGACGCGATCGACACGGTGCCGACGAGCGTGCCGATCCCGGTGCCGACGACACGACCGGCCGCGGCGCCGGCACCTCCCACGCCCCCCGACCGACCCGCAGGAAGGCCCCCGAGATGACCGTCGACCCGCCCGCCGACCCGCCCGCCGACCTCGGGTCGAGCAGCCCGGAGCACCCCCTCCCCGTCACGGAGGTCGCGGCCCTGGGCCGACGCGTCCTCGACGAGGTCGGCACGGCCGTCGTCGGCATGCGCGACACCCTCGAGCTCGCCCTGGCCACCGTGCTCGCGGGCGGCCACGTGCTCTTCGAGGACGTGCCCGGGCTCGGCAAGACGCTCGCCGCCCGCTCGCTGGCCACCGCCCTCGGCCTCGACTTCGCGCGCCTCCAGTGCACCCCGGACCTGCTGCCCAGCGACATCACCGGCTCGTCGGTGTTCGACCCGGCGAGCCGCGAGTTCGTCTTCCGCCCCGGCCCGGTGTTCACGGGGCTCTTCCTCGCCGACGAGATCAACCGCACCCCGCCGAAGACGCAGTCCGCGCTGCTCGAGGCGATGGCGGAGCGGCAGGTCTCGGTGGACGGCGCCAGCCGGCCGCTGCCGCGCCCGTTCCACGTCATGGCCACCTCCAACCCCGTGGAGTACGAGGGCACCTACCCGCTCCCGGAGGCACAGCTCGACCGGTTCATGGTCCGGCTCGAGGTGGGCTACCCGGACCGGGCCCAGGAGCGGGACGTGCTGCTGCGCCGCGTCGCGCGGCGCCAGGAGGCGGCCCCCGTGCGCCCCGTCGTCGACGCCGCCGCCGTCCTCGCCATGCAGGCCGGCGTCGAGACGACCGAGGTGGACCCGGACGTCGCCGGCTACTGCGTCGACCTCGCGGCCGCCACGCGCACCCACGGGGCGCTCGAGGTGGGTGCCTCGCCCCGCGGCTCGCAGAACCTCCTGCTGTTGGCCCGCGCGGTCGCCGTCCTCGACGGCCGCGACTTCGTGCTGCCGGAGGACGTCAAGCGGGTGGCGGTCCCGGTGCTCGCGCACCGCCTCACCCTCACGCCGACGGCATGGGCGTCGGCGGTCCGGGCCCAGGACGTCGTGTCGGAGCTCCTCGCCTCCGTGCCCGGGCCCGCCACGGTGGGCCGGCGGGGATGACCGGCGGCACGCCCCGCACGATGTGGCGGCGCAGCCCGCAGGCCGCGGCCGGCCTCGGCGCCGGGGTGCTCGTGCTCGGCCTGGGCCTGCTCGCCGGCCGGGCCGACGTCGCCCTGCTCGGCGTCGCCCCGCTCCTCGGCGCGCTGTGGGCCGGCCGTCCCGGGGCGTGGCGCGCCGGCGCGCCGCGGCGGGGCACCGGCGTCGCGATCGACCCGTCCTCGGTCGCCGCCGCGCCCGGTGAGCTCACCGCCGCCCTGCGCCTCGACCCGGCACCCGGGACGGAGCTGCTGCACGCCCGCGTCTCCGCGCCCGGGCACCGCACGGCCGGGGTCGTGGTGGCGGCCGGCCCGCGCGACCTGCCCCTCACGCTGAGCACCGTGCGCACCGGCCCGCAGCGCACCTTCCACGTCGACGCGCGCGGGTACGGCGCCGGCGGCACGACGACCGAGGACCCCGTCGCCGTCACCGCGCCCGACCGGCTCGTGCTCCCCACCGCGATGCCGCTCGGACGCGTGCCCGTGCCCCGGCGCCTGCGGGGGCTCACGGGCCCGCACACGTCCCGGCGGCTCGGGGACGGCGACGAGCTGCGCGACGTGCACGCCTTCGCACCCGGCGACCGTCTGCGCCGCATCGACTGGCACACCACCGCCCGGCGGTCCCCCGACCTCGCGACGCTGTACGTCCGGCGCACCTACGCCACGGCCGAGGCGACCGCCGTGCTCGTCGTGGACTCGCGCGACGACGTCGGCCCCGACCTGCGGACCTGGCGCGGCACCGGGCCGCAGCGCGTCGACGAGCCGACGTCCCTCGACCTCGCCCGGCACGCCGCCGCGTCCGTGGCCGCGTCGCTCGTCGCCGCCGGCGACCGGGTCGGCGTGGACGACCTCGGCCGCCGCCGGCGACCGCTCGTCCCCGCCGCGGGCCGCCGACACCTGCGCCGCGTGCTGCACGCGCTCGCGCTGAGCAGCCCGGTCGGCGTCCCCGCGCGTCGGCTGCGTGCGCCGCAGGTCCCCGCGGACGCCGTCGTGTACCTGTTCAGCACGGTGCTCGACGACGAGCCGCTCGCGCTCGTGCGGGCGTGGCGCGCCGTCGGGCACCCCGTCGTGCTCGTCGACACGCTGCCCGAGGTGCGCGGGGCGCGCGAGGAGCACATGCGCCTCGCCTGGCGCGTCACCCGGGCCGAGCGGGACGACCGGCTGCGGCGCATGGCGGCCGAGGGGGTGCCCGTCGTGCGCTGGGCCGGCGACGCGCGTCAGGAGGCCGCCCTCCGGTTCGAGGCCCTCGTCCGTGCCGACGAACGGCACCGGCGCCCGGCGGTGGGAGCACGATGAGGCGCACCCTGCCCGCCCGGGTCCGTGCCTGGTGGCGGTCGCGGTACGAGACGGGGCGCCCGCTGCCCGTCGTCCGCGTCCAGGTCGGGCGCAGCCTGCCCGGCCTGGTGCTCCGCACCGCGTTCGTCGTCGCCGTGGGCGCGCTCGTGGTGGCGGCCGGGGTCCGGACGGACCTGATCACCGAGCTGGTCCTCGTGCTCGCCGGTGTCGTCGCCGTCTGGGCCGCGGTCCGCCCGGGGCCGGCCCCGGCGCACGTCGCCCTCGTGACGGCGGCCCTCGAGCTGCTCGGGTCGAACGCCGCGCCGTTCGACCCGGCGGTGCTGTGGCTCGCCCCGCTCGGCTACGTCGTGACGCGGCTCGGGTGGTGGGCGTCGCACGTGGCCGCGACGGATCGCGTCGAGCTCGCGGCGCTGCGCCACGGCCTGGCGCGGGACGGCGTCGTCGTCGCGGTCGCCCTCGCCGTCGGGTGCGCCGCCTGGGCGCTCTCGGGTCGCCAGGTGTCCTGGCTCGTGGCCCTCGGGGTCGTGGCCCTGGCCGCGCTCGCGTGGATCGTCGTCCGGCGCGACGATGGCGAGGCGCGCTGACCCCACGGCCGCGCCGACCCGACGAGGACGGAGACCTCCGATGGCTGACCGCAACACCCCCCGCTACACGGTGCCCTCGCTCACGCCCCAGCAGGGAGCGAAGGTGGCGACCATCCTGCAGGAACGGCTCAACTCCCTGACCGACCTGCACCTGACCCTCAAGCACGTGCACTGGAACGTCGTGGGCCCGCACTTCATCGCGGTGCACGAGATGCTCGACCCCCAGGTCGACGCCGTGCGCGCCATGACCGACGCCGTCGCGGAGCGCATCGCGACGCTCGGCTCCTCGCCCGTCGGGACCCCCGGCGCGCTCGTCGCCGCGCGCACCTGGGACGACTACGCGCTCCGCCGTGCCTCCGCGATCGAGCACCTGGGCGCCCTCGACGAGGTCTACGAGGGCGTGATCACCGCGCACCGCAAGGCCGCGAAGGACACCGAGTCCCTGGACGACGTGACGAACGACCTCCTCATCGGCCATCTGCACGAGCTCGAGCTCTTCCACTGGTTCGTCCGAGCCCACCTCGAGAGCGCCGGCGGCGAGCTCTCGACCGCGGGTGCCAGCACGGAGACGGGCGCCGCGCAGAAGGCGGCAGCCGGCGCCCGGTCGGCGTCGACCCGCAGCGCGAGCGCGAAGGCCGCCCCGAAGACGACGTCGAAGACTGCGTCGAAGGCGCCCGCGAAGACGGCCGCGGCCAGGACGTCGTCCGCCAGGACCACGACCGCACGGAAGAAGAAGTAGGCACGGCACCCGGCCGTCGTGCCCGTGCCCGCAGGGGGTGTCGTCCGCTCCGGCGGACGGCACCCCCTGCGGCATGATGACCCCGTGATCCGCCCCTACCGCGACACCGACCGGGCCGCCGTCGCAGAGGTCTGCGTCCGCACCGCCGCCGCCGGCTCCGACGCCCGTGGCCTCTACTCCGACGACCGCCTCATGCCCGAGGTGTTCGCGCTCCCGTACCTGGAGTACGCACCGGAGCTCGCGTTCGTCGTCGTGCGCGCCGACGAGGAGCCGGCGCGCGACGCCGCCCTCGCGGACCCCGCGGACGACGTCCTGCGCGTCGACGAGGGCCGCCTCACCGGGTACGTCATCGGCGTCGCCGACACCCGCGACTTCGTGGCGTGGTGGGAGCGGGCCTGGGGCCCTGGGTTCGCCGCGCGCCACCCGGAGGCCGGCGCCCCGCCGTCGGGGCGCGAGCCCGGGTTCTCGGAGGCGGCCCTGCTCGACGCCGGGAAGGATCCCGGCCGCATGGTGCGCGGCATCACCGCCGGCGAGCTCGACCGGTACCCCGCGCACCTGCACATCGACCTGCTGCCCGAGAGCCAGGGCCGCGGGCTCGGTCGCGCGCTCATGGACACCCTGCGCGCGGCGCTCGCCACGCGCAGGGTCCCCGGCGTGCACCTCGGCATGGACCCGGGCAACACGCGCGCCCGCGCGTTCTACGACCGGTACGGCTTCCAGGAGCTGCCGTCGCACTCCCCCGGCGCGCCCCTGCTGGGCATCGACACCGCCTGACCGACCCGCCCTTCCCTGCCCGGGTGAGGCGATCGGGGGAGCACCCCGGGTCTCATGGCGCTTGGCACACTATTTTTCCTCGGAATCGGGCAGCTCGGAGGGTGGCGCCACCTCCCTGCCGAGGTCCGGCACACCCGCGTCCACCCAGGCCCGCCGCACCTGCTCGAACCGGGTGGGCAGCGGCGCCCGCACCGCTCCGTAGCGTGCGTTCGTCCGGTGGGCGAAGCGCCGCCACGACAGCACCAGCCCCTGCCGCGTGATCGGCAGCCCGCTCGCCACCGTCGTGCCGTGGTCGTGCGTGTGGTGCACGGTGAGCAGCAGCGCACGGGGCACCGAGCCCTCCAGCTCGGCGGCGAGCTCGGTGCGCACCACCATCCAGTGCCGCAGCAGCAGCACGACCTCGGGCGGCAGGCGGTGCTCCCGCAGGGTCCGGTGCTTGCCGTGCCGCAGCAGCACCCTCCCCTCCCCCGGGTCCCGCGTGCCCCCGACGCGGCCCCGGCGCGCGGCGGCGTCCGGCTCCGGCCCCAGGTCGAGGTCCTCCGCCCGCACGCGCAGCAGGTCGCCGTAGCGCGCCCCGGTCGCCCGCGTCAGCCCGGCGATCACGGCCAGGCGCACCACCTCCGGCTTCCCGCCGGGGCGCAGCGCCTCCACGGACAGCTCGCGCCACACCCACTCCGCCTCGTCCAGCGTGACCGTCGGTCGCGGGTACCGGGTGGCGGGCGGCGCGGCGGGTCCGTCGGTTCCGGCGGCGGGGTTCTCCCCCGTGCTCTGCGTCATGGGGCCCATCCTGGCGCTTGGCACACTTTTTCTTCGGAGGTGGTCCGGCGTGTCTCCCCCCGTCGTAGCCTCGTGCGGTGAGCCGACGCGACAGCCCCGCCCCCTCGACGCTCCATGGTGGGCCACAGGGTGGGCCCCGGGGCGGGCTCCCGGGCACGCTCGCCGCCCCCGTCGACCACGAGCTCGTGGTGAAGAAGTCGCGGTTCCTGGCCCACGTGTCCCCGGCCCGGACCATCGAGGAGGCCGACGCCGTCGTCGCCCGGCTGCGCAAGGAGCACTGGGACGCCCGGCACCACTGCGTGGCGCTCGTCGTCGGCACGCACGCCGACCAGCAGCGCTCCTCCGACGACGGCGAACCCTCCGGCACCGCCGGCGTGCCCATGCTGGAGGTGCTGCGGCGCCGCGAGCTGACCGACGTGGTGGCGGTCGTGACGCGGTACTTCGGCGGCGTCCTCCTCGGCGCCGGCGGCCTGGTGCGCGCCTACTCCGGCGCCGTCGCCGAGGCCCTGGACGTCGCCGCGGCCGACGGGCTGCTGCGCCGGCGCGAGGTGCTCACGGAGATCACCGTCGACGTGCCGCACGCCGACGCCGGCCGCGTCGACCACCTGCTGCGCGACTGGGCGCAGGCCCACGACGCCGTGCTCGAGGAGCCGACGTACGCCGCCGTGGCCCGGCTCGCCCTGCTCGTGCCGCCGGCCGCGCTCCCCCGCCTGCGCGAGGACCTCGCCGCCGCCTCCGCCGGCGCCCTCACGCCGGTCCCGGGCGCCGACCGCGTCGTCGACCTCCCCGCCTGACTCACGACGCCGGGGGCGGTCAGGGGGTGACGCCGTCCGCGGTGACGGTCGCGCCGTCGGGCACGGTGGCGGGCTCGCCCGCGTCGGCCAGGGCGGCGTCGCCCTCGGCCCGCACACGGGCGCCGAAGGTCCAGTCCCCCTCGACCGTGAGCGACGACGCCGTCCGCAGCGACGGCGCGCCCTGGGCGAACCGCGCGTCGAAGCCCGCGATCTGCTTGTAGGTCTTCGAGAGCTTCACCAGCGGGACGTCGACCTGGGCGACCAGGCGGTAGTCGTCCGTGAGCTCGTAGACGTCCGAGCGCATGAGCAGCAGGTCGCTCGTCGTCTTCACCGGCAGGAAGCGCTCGCGCCCCACCTCGATCGCCGTCGCGCCCTCGAAGACCGCGACGGCCGCGCCCATCGCGGACTCGATCTGGACGACGGCGGGCGACGACGGGTCCGTCGGGTCCACGGTCTTCTCGTTCCGGATCAGCGGCAGCTCCAGCACGCCGCCGGTGCGGTCCAGCTCGGCCGCGAGCGCCTCCAGGTCGAACCAGAGATTGTTGGTGTGGAAGTAGCGGTGCACGGTCGGGTCGAGCGAGACGTCGACGTCGTCCGGGTGGGTCTGCGCCGTCTCGCGCTGCACGATGCGACCGTCGCTCCTGCGCACCACGAGCTGGCCGCCCTTGACGTCGGCGGGCGACTTGAGGCACATCTCCGCGGCGTACGGGGCCCCGGACGCCGCGAACCAGGCGGCGATCGCGCCGTCGGGGGCGGCACCGAGGTTGTCGGAGTTGGAGACGCTGGCGTAGCGGAAGCCCGCGTCCAGGAGCGCCCGCACGACGCCGGACGCGTGCAGCGCCGGGTACAGGTCGCCGTGCCCGGGCGGGCACCACTCGAGCGTCGGGTCGGCGGGCCACTCGACGGGTTCGAGGGTGTCGGCGCGCAGCTTGGGCTCGCGGTTCTGGAGGAAGTCCAGCGGCAACCCGTCGACGGCCAGGTCGTCGTACGGCGCCAGCGCGGCGAGCGTGTCGTCGCGGGTGCGGAAAGAGTTCATCAGCACCAGCGGCAGGCGGGCGCCCGTCGCCTCCCGGGCGGCGCGCACCTGCCGGACGATGACGTCGAGGAACGTGAGCGCACCGTCCCGCCCGCCGGTGCCGTCGGCGTCCTCCGCGGGCGCGTCGTCCCGCACGGTGAGCAGCGACTTCGCCCTGTCCATGCCCATCGAGGTGCCGAGCCCGCCGTTGAGCTTGATGATCGCGGTCCGTGCGAGGGCGGCCTGGGCGTCGTCGCCCGTGACCTCGAGGTCGGCGTGCCGCGGCAGGTCGGTCAGCGGCTCGACGTCGGCCTCGCGCACGAGCCCGCTCTCCCCCGACTCCAGCAGGTGGTAGAAGCGGGTGAAGGTCTCGATCGCGGCGGGGGCGACGCCCTCCGCCTGCATCTTGGATCGGGCCAGGGCAAGTCCGCGGTCGCTCATGGGCGCCACCCTAGCCGCGTGCGGGAGGGCCCGCGGAGGGCGTCCGGCGGGTCGGGCCGCCGGGTCGAGACCGTCGGGTCGAACCGCCTACTCGAAGCGGGACGGGTCGCCGGCGCCGACGCGGACGACCTCGGGGTACCCCTCGGACCAGTCGACGACGGTCGTGGGCTCGGCCAGCACCTCGCCGGCGTCGACGACGGCGTCGATCACGTGGTCGAGCTCCTCCTTGACCTGCCAGCCGTCGGTGAGGGGCCGGTCGGCACCCGGGAGGATGAGGGTGGACGACAGCAGCGGCTCCTCCAGCTCGCGCAGCAGCGCCTGCACCACCCGGGAGTCGGGGATGCGCACGCCGATGGTCTTCTTCTTGGGGTGCGCGAGACGCCGCGGGACCTCCGGCGTGGCCGGGAGGATGAAGGTGTAGGGCCCCGGGGTGGCCGCCTTGATGGCGCGGAAGGCGCTGTTGTCGAGGCGCACGAGCTGGCCGAGCTGGGCGAAGTCCGCGCACACGAGGGTGAAGTGGTGACCGGCGTCCAGGTGCCGGATCTGGCGGATCCGCTCCGTGCCGTCGTGCTGGCCGACGCGGCAGCCGAGCGCGTACCCGGAGTCGGTCGGGTAGGCGATGAGCCCCCCGTCGTTCAGCAGCGCGACGACCTGCCCGATCGCCCGGGGCTGCGGGTCGACGGGGTGGACGTCGAAGTAGCGGGCCATGCCCGGCAGCGTATCCCCGCCCCGTGCCGCGCCACCCGACGAACGCCCCGCGGCGCGGCGGGCGGATCAGGCCGCGAGGGCGCGGCGGAGCTCCGCCTCGCTCGCGTTGCCCCCGGAGCAGACGACGCCCACGCGGCGGCCGGCGAACGCGGCGGGGTGCGTGAGGACGGCCGCGAGGGCCGCGGCGCCGGCGCCCTCGGCGACGGTGCGCGCGCCGGTGAGGTAGAGCCGCTGGGCGGCGGCGATCGCGTCGTCGTCGACGAGCAGGAAGTCCGCCAGCCGCTCGCGCAGCACGGCCTGGGTGAGCGCGAAGCCGCACCCGACGGCGAGCCCCTCCGCGCGCGTCGCGTTGGCGGCGGTCCGCAGCTCGCCCGCGCGCCAGGAGTCGTGGGCGGCCGGGGACGCCGCGGCCTGCACGGCCACCACCCGCAGCCCGGGGGCGAGCGCGGCCGCGACGAGACAGGCGGCCGCGGCGCCGGACCCCCCGCCCACCGGGACGACGAGCACCTCGAGGTCGGGCGCCTGCTCCAGGAGCTCGAGCGTCGCGGTGGCCACGCCGGCGACGAGGACCGGCTCGTTCGCCGCGCCCACGAGGCGCGCCCCGCTGTCGCCGGCCACCTCGCCGGCGCGGGCCCGGGCGTCGTCGAACGTCGCCCCGTGCAGCACGACGTCGGCGCCGAGGTCGCGCACGGCCTGCTCCTTGAGCGGGTTCGGGCCCTCGGGCATGACGATCGTGCACCCGGTGCCGGTGCGGCGGGCGGCGTGAGCGAGCGCCTGGGCGTGGTTGCCGGTCGAGTAGGCGACGATGCCTCGCCGGCGCGCCTCGTCGTCGAACCCGAGCAGGAGGTTCAGCGCCCCACGCACCTTGAACGCGCCCGTGTGCTGCAGGTTCTCGTGCTTGACGACGAGGCTCGCGCCGGTGGCGCCCGCCGCCGCGGCGGCGCGGTCCAGCTCCGGGTGCGACAGCGCCGGCGTGCGGACCACGAGCCCCTCGATCCGCCGGGCGGCGGCCAGCACGTCGCGCATCGTCGGAGGCGCGGGCACCTCGGGAGCGGGCTGCGGGGTCGTCGTCGTCATCACAGCAGGATCGCCGCCCGCCGACCGATAGGTCCAATGCCTGTTCCGACTGCTCGCCATCGATACGGCCGATGATTGGCCGTAGGCTGGCGTCGTGTCCGTCGAGCCCGCTCCCCCGCCCCACCTGGACCTCACGCGCCTGCGCGTCCTGGCCGCCGTCGCGCGCACCGGGTCGGTGACGGCGGCGGCTCGCGAGCTGCACTACGCCCAGCCGTCGGTGAGCCACCACCTGGCCCGCCTCGAGGCCGAGGCGGGGATCGCCCTGCTGCAGCGCGCGGGCCGCGGCGTCCGCCTCACCGAGGCGGGCCGCCTGCTCGCCGCCCGCGCGGAGGAGATCCTCGGCCGCGTCGAGGGCGCCCGGCGCGAGCTCGACGCCCTGGTCGGCCTCCGCGCCGGCCGCGCCCGCCTCGCCGCGTTCCCCTCCGCCCTCGCCACCCTGGTGCCCGCCGCCGTCGCGGGCCTGCGGGCCGCGCACCCCGGGCTCGGCGTCGGGCTGGTCGAGGCCGAGCCGCCCGAGGCCGTCGCGGCGCTCCAGGCCGGCGACGTCGACGTGGCCCTCGTCTTCCGGCACACCGACGCCCCGCACGCCCGCCCGGCCATGGACCTCTCGCGCTTCGAGGTCACGGAGGTGCACTCCGAGCCGATCACCCTGGTCCGCCGGGCGGCGGACGGGACCGGCGGCTCCCAGGACGGCCCGCCGCCGCTGGCCGACCTGCGTGACGCGGCCTGGATCGCGGGGTGCGAGCGGTGCCGCGCCGACCTGGTCGCGCGCTGCGCCACCGCAGGCTTCGACCCGCGCATCGCGTTCGAGACGGACGACTACGTGGCCGTGCAGGCGCTCGTCGCGTCCGGCGCCGGGGTGAGCCTGCTGCCGTCACTCTGCCTGCGCGCGCATCGCAACCCCGACGTCGTGGCGCAGCCGCTGCCCGGCGCCACCCGCGAGGTGCTCGCGCTCACCGTCGGCGCGCCGACCCCGGCGGCGCGCGCTCTCGTGCAGCGCCTGGTCGAGGCGGGCGACGCCGCCCGCGACTAGCGTGGAGGCGTGCCCGGGCAGCTGGCGTGGCAGCCGGACCAGCTCAGCGGCTGGTGGGCCACCGCCGACTACGACGTCGCCCGCGAGGTGCTGCAGCGCGGCGTCGGCGCGCTGCTGTGCCTGGCCTTCCTCCAGGCCCTGGGGCAGTTCCGCCCCCTCCTCGGCGACCGCGGGCTGCTGCCCGTGCGACGGTTCACGGCGCGGGTGCGGTTCCGCGACGCGCCGTCGCTGTTCCACCTGCACTACTCCGACCGGCTGCTGGTCGCGGTGGGCGTGCTCGGGACCGCGGGGGGCGCCGCCGTGGTGGCGGGCCTGCCGCAGACCGGGCCGTGGTGGGTCACGACCGTCGTCCTCCTGGCGCTGTGGGCGGGCTATCTCTCCATCGTGTCCGTGGGCCAGCGGTTCTACGCGTTCGGCTGGGAGACGCTGCTGTGCGAGCTGGCGTTCCTGGCCGCCTGGTTCGGCTCCCCCGCCGTGCCCGTGCCGTTCCTGCTCGTGCTCGCCGCCCGCTGGCTGCTGTTCCGGCTCGAGCTGGGCGCGGGGCTCATCAAGTGGCGCGGCGACCCGGCGTGGCGCAACCTCACCGCCCTCGACGTCCACCACGAGACTCAGCCGATGCCCGGCCCGTTCAGCTGGCACGCCCACCACCTGCCGCGCTGGTGGCACCGTACGGAGGTGGTCGGCAACCACGTCACGCAGCTGCTCGTGCCGTGGCTGCTGTGGCTGCCGCAGCCGCTGCCGAGCGTCGCGGGCGGCGTCGTCGTCCTGACCCAGGGCTGGCTGGTGCTGACCGGCAACTTCGCCTGGCTGAACTGGGCGGCGATCGTGCTCGGCGCGGCCATGGTGTCCGACGGCGTGTGGCGCGCCCTGCTGGGCGCCCTGCCCGGTGACCTCGGGGGCGTCGCCCCGGCGGCCGCCGGCACGCCCGGCGTGCCGCTCGGCTACCTCGTGACCGTGTCGCTCGTCGTCGCGCTCCTCGTGGTGCTCTCGGTACGGCCGGCGCTCAACCTCGTGTCGCGGCACCAGAAGATGAACGCGAGCTTCGAGCCGCTGCGCCTCGTCAACGCGTACGGCGCGTTCGGCAGCGTGACGCGCAGGCGCGACGAGGTGATCGTCGAGGGCACGCTCGCCGCCATTCCCGGGCCCGACGACTGGCGCGAGTACGGGTTCCGCGGCAAGCCCGGCGACGTCCACCGCCGCCCGCCGCAGGTCGCGCCGTACCACCTGCGGCTGGACTGGGTGCTGTGGTTCGTGCCGCTCGGCGCGCCCGTGCCGTGGCTCCCGGTGCTGTGCCGGCGCCTGCTCGAGGCGGACCCGGCGACGCTCCGCCTCCTGCGCGACGACCCGTTCGACGGCGCCCGGCCGCGGTGGGTGCGGATGCGCCTGTTCCGCTACCGGTACACGACGCCGGACGAACGGCGCCGGACGGGCGACTGGTGGGTGCGGGACGAGCTCGAGACGATCGTCGACCCGGTGAACCTCGCCCTCCTGTCGCGCCCCGGGCGGTCGTGAAGCCCAGGCCGCCGCGCACACGCGCGGCATCCTCCCTCTCCGGCGACGACGGCTGAGCTCCCCTGCACTCCCTGGTCCCGCCGCACCACCTCGACATGCGCCGAGCTACCTCGGCACGTTCGGAACTACCTCGGCACGTTCGGAACTACCTGGCCGAAGGACGCTCGCACACGGCCGTGAGCCGACAGCGGACGGGGCGGCCGAGAGGTTCTTTCGCGGGGACGTATCCCTCCCGAAGTGGAGGGCGCCCCGGCGCCCGTGAACGCGTCCCCGCGAAGAACCTCTCGGCCGGCTCGTCCCCCCACCGAGGTCTCGGCCGGACCCGGGACTACACGAGCGAGTCCTGCCAGGCCGCGTTGAGCTTGGCGTAGTGCCCGTCCCCCGCCGCCAGCTCGTCCGGCGTGCCGTCCTCGATCACGCGGCCGTGCTCCATGACGAGCACCCGGTCGGCGATCGCGACGGTCGACAGCCGGTGGGCGATGATGATCGCCGTGCGGTCGGCCAGCAGCGTCTGCAGACCGTGCTGCACCAGCCGTTCGCCGGGGATGTCGAGCGACGACGTCGCCTCGTCGAGCACCAGCACCGCCGGGTCGGCGAGGAACGCCCGCGCGAACGACAGCAGCTGCCGCTGCCCCGCCGAGACGCGGCCGCCGCGCTTGTTGACGTCGGTGTCGTACCCGTCGGGCATGTCCATGATGAACTCGTGCGCCCCGACCGCCCGTGCGGCGGCCTCGATGTCCGCCTGCGGGGCGCCCGGCCGCCCGAGCGCGATGTTCTCGCGCACGGACCCGCTGAACAGGTACGCCTCCTGCGTCACCATGACCACGGCGCGCCGCAGGTCCGTCGTCGACAGGTCGCGCACGTCGACGCCGTCGAGCAGCACGCGCCCCTCGCTCGCGTCGTAGAACCGGGTCACGAGCTTGGCGAGCGTGGACTTGCCCGCGCCCGTCGTGCCGACCAGCGCGACCGTCTGCCCCGCGGGGAGCGTGAGGTCGAGGTCGGGCAGCACGACGGGGCCGTCCCCGTACCGGAAGGTGACGTGGTCCAGCCGCAGGGCGCCCCGCGCGTGCGGCAGCGCCACGGGACGGCGCGGCTCCACGACGGTCGGCTCCTCCGCCAGCAGACCGGACACCTTCTCGAGCGCCGCCGTGGCGGACTGGAACGAGTTGTAGAAGTTCCCGAGCTGCTGGATCGGCTGGAAGAACCGCTTCACGTACAGCAGGGCCGCCACCAGCACGCCGACGTCCAGCCCACCGGAGTAGACCCGCCAGCCGCCGATCGCGAGCGCGACCGCGACGGCCACGTTCCCGATGAGCACGAGCCCCGGCTGGTAGCGGCCGTTGAGCCCCATGGTGTTGAGGTTCGCGTCGCGGTACTGCTCGCTGAGCCGGCCGTACTCCGCCTCGGTGGTCGACTCCCGGCGGAACGCGTGCACGGCCCGCATGCCGGTCATCGTCTCGACGAACTTCACGATGAGCCGCGCGGACGTGGTGCGCTGCTCGCGGTAGAACACCTGCGAGTGCTTCTGGAACCACCGCGTGAGCAGCCAGGCCGGCACGAGCGCCACCGCGAGCGCGAGGCCCGAGCGCCAGTCGAGCAGGAACAGGCTCAGCCCGGTGAAGACCATGAGCATGAGCGACGAGACGACACCCGTCAGCCCGCCGTCGAGCAGCTCGCGCAGCGCCTCGAGGTCGGACGTCTGACGGCTGATGATGCGGCCCGACGTGTACGACTCGTGGAACTCCAGGCTCAGCAGCTGCGTGTGCCGGAAGACGCGGCGGCGCAGGTCCAGGAGCACGCCCTGGGCGATGCGCGCGGCCTGGCGGACGTAGGCGCCGGCGCACAGGCCGCCCACGACCGCGGCGACCAGGTAGGCCGCGCCGACCAGCACGAGGGTGCCGGCGTCGCCGTCCCTGAGGTCGGGCACGGCGGAGTCGATGGCGAGGGACACGAGCCAGGGGCCCGCCACCTGGCCGAGGGTCGAGACCACGACGAGGAGGCCGGCGAGGGCGAGGGCGCCGCGCCGCGGCCGCAGCAGCTCGCCCAGCAGCCGCAGCGACCGGGACCTGACGTCGCGGGATGCCTGGGCGTCGAGCTGGGTGGCGTCGTCCGCCGTCGCGTCGGTGGGCCGGCGGTGGTCGTCCGGGTCCGGCCCGGACGTCGCGGGCCGGGACGGTTCCGGAGTGCTGGGGCGGCTCACCGCTGGACCTCCTCGTTCTGGGCCTGCTCGGGTTCCTCCTGGTCGGAGTGCTCGGCGCACTCCTCCCAGTCCTGCTCCAGGCTGGAGATGACGTGCCGGTAGTGGGCGTCGGTGGCGAGCAGGTCGCGGTGGGTGCCCACGGCCGTGATCCGGCCGTCCTGGAGCACGGCGACGCGGTCCGCGAGCGCCACCGTGGACGGCCGGTGCGCGATGACGAGGCTCGTCGTGCCGTGCAGGACGTCGCGCAGGCGCGTGGTGACGGCCTCCTCGGTGGCGACGTCGAGCGCGGACAGCGGGTCGTCGAGCACGAGCACGGCGGGTCGTGCCGCGATGGCACGGGCGAGCGCGAGTCTCTGCCGCTGCCCGCCGGACAGGGACAGGCCCTCCTCCCCGATCCGGGTCTCGACGCCCTGCGGCAGGTCGGCGACGAAGCCCGCCTGCGCCACCTCGAGCGCCTCGTGCAGGCGCCGCTCACGCTCCTCCTCCGGCACGGCGTCGGGGCCGGCCTCGGGGACGCCGAGCAGCACGTTGTCGCGGACCGACGCGGAGAACAGCGTGGGGTCCTCGAACGCGACCGCGACCGCACGACGCACGTCGTGCCGCCGCATGCGCCGCACGTCGACGCCGTCGAGCAGCACCTGGCCGGCGGTGACGTCGACGATGCGCGGCACCACCATCGCGAGGGTGGACTTGCCCGAGCCCGTGAGGCCGACGAGCGCCGTCGTGGTGCCGACGGGGAGCTCGAGGTCGACGTGCTCGAGGACCGGGCGCGACGCGTCCTCGTACCGGAACGAGACGTCGCGGAGCTCGACGTGGCCGCGCGCCGGACCGACCTCCACCGGGTCGGCGGGGTCGGCCAACGGGTTCGGGGTCTCCATGACCTCGAAGAAGCGGTCGACGGCCGTGCGGGCGTTGAGCGTCATCGACAGGGTCATGCCGAGGTCGACCACGGGGCCGTTGATCACGGCGGTCGTCAGGAAGAAGGCCACGAGGCTGCCGACGGTGATCTGACCCTGGGCGGCGAGCACCGTGCCGAGCACGAGGCAGACGGCCAGCGTGACCTCGGGGATGAGCTGCAGCGACGTGGTGACGGTGGCCTGGTTGCCCGCCTTGCGGATCTCCGTGCGGCGCAGCTCCTCCGCCTGGTCGGTGAACGAGTCGAGGGCGTCGCGCCCGCGGCCGAACGCCTTGAGCACACGGATGCCGTGCACGGACTCCTCGACGGTGGTGGCGAGGTCGCCCGACTGGTCCTGGGACAGGCGCGCGATGACGCGGTACCGCCTCGAGAAGCGGAACGCGATGACCGTCACCGGGATCGCGCCCGCGAGGTAGACGAGGCCGAGCCAGCCGGCGGTGGCCAGCAGGATGCCCACCCCGACGACGATCGTCACGATGCTGACGACGAGCTGCAGGAGGCCGAAGACCAGCCAGCGTCGCAGCAGGCCGAGGTCGCCCATGATCCGGCTCAGCAGCTGGCCGCCGGGCCACCGGTCGTGGAACGCGACGGGCAGGTCCTGCAGGTGGCGGAACAGCGCCATCCGCAGCTCGGCCTCGACCCGCGTGCCGGGGTACATCACGAGGTTGCGGCGCAGCAGGACGAGCCCGGCCTCCGCGACGCCCAGGACGAGCACGAGGAGGACGGGCACCACGAGGGCCCCGAGGTCGTGGGCGGCGGCACCCTCGGCGAGCGGGCCCTCGACCAGGGTCTGCAGCACGCGCGGGATCGCCAGCGCGGCGAGGCTCGCACCGATCGCGGAGAAGAGCCCGCCGACCATGCGCGGCACCGCCGGCCGGACGTACGGGTAGAGCCGGCGCACCGACGCGAACGTGGAGAGCTCGGAGCCCGCGGGGGCGACGGCGGGCCCGGCGGCGGCGGCGCCCGTGCGGCCGGGCGGCCCCGCGGCGCGGCCCGGCGGGGTGCCGGTCGCGACGGGACGGCGGGGAGCGGAGGAGGCGGTGCTCCTCCTGGGACTTTCGGAGGGATCGGCGCGGCGGGCGCCTCGGCTGCGGCTGCGCGAAGTGCGCTTCGTGTCGGGCATCACACCTATTCTGTCACTCGCCTCCGACACACTTGCCCCGGTCATGCGGTGCGCCCCGAGCTCGGGACACCGCTTACCGCCGCGGGATCCCGCCGTCGCGCACGACGGCGGGACCCGGACGGGCCGCGGTGGACCGGGTCAGCCCACCGCGACGCGCCCGACCGTGGGCTCGACCGTGGGTGCCCCGGTCTGGTCGAAGAACGCCAGCTCGTGCTCGCACGCCGCGTGGAACGTCGCCGCCATCCGGTCCCGGGTGACCGGGTCGGCCGCCGCGGCGGCGCGGCGCAGGATCGCGACGGCCTCGCGCGTCGCGTCCGCGAACGCGTCGTCCGCGTACGTGCCCAGCCACGCCCCGTACGGGTGACCCGGGTGGTCGCGGGCGGCCAGCCGCTCCCCCACGTCCTGGTAGATCCAGTAGCAGGGCAGGACGGCGGCGACGAGGGTCGCGTAGTCGTCGCCGGCCGCGCGCAGGTGGTCGAGGTACGCGGCCGTCGTGGGGCTGGCGGGCACGTCCTGCGGCTCCCCGCCCAGCCAGCGGGTGTGCAGGTCGAGCTCGGTCACCAGCGCGCCGTGCGCGCCGCCGGCCCAGAACGCCTGCTCGGCCCGCGTGGGAGCCAGCTCGCTCGCCCGCGCGAGGCAGCGCGCGTAGTCGCGCAGGTAGAGCGCGTCCTGCTCCAGGTACGTGCGGAAGTGGTCGGCGTCGAGCGTCCCGTCGCCCAGCGACCGGACGAACGCCAGGTCGTCGATCGCGGCGCGCACGCCCGCGGCGTCGTCCCACCAGCGGGCGACGACGTCCTCCGCCCCGTCCTGACTTGATGCCCCGCCCACACCGGACGCACCGGACGGCGCGAGCGGCTCCGCGCCGCCGGCGCGCAGCCCCACCAGGTGGTCGACCGGCCCGTTCCCGCCGCCGACGCGCAGGGCCGCCCCCGCCCGGATCGCCGCGGTCAGCCAGGCCTTCGTGCCGCGCAGCGCCTCGGTCCAGTCCCTCGTGCGCGCGTACCGCGCGGCCAGGCCGCTGGACAACGAGCAGCCGGTGCCGTGGGTGGAGGTGCTGGTCAGGCGCGGCCCGGGGAGCTCCGCCAGCACGCCCTGCGGCCCGACGAGCGCGTCCGGGGCCCCCGCCCCCGTCGCGCCCGTCCCCGAGGCGCCCAGGTGGCCGCC
The DNA here is from genome assembly GCF_042793275.1 of Isoptericola sp. NPDC056578. NCBI lineage: Bacteria > Bacillati > Actinomycetota > Actinomycetes > Micrococcales > Promicromonosporaceae > Isoptericola > Isoptericola sp. NPDC056578. The sequence continues at coordinate 73,467 of NZ_JBHTVC010000004.1, read as the reverse complement.
CTTCGCCACCACCAGGACCCCGTGCCGGGAGGCCAGGCGTCGCGCCTGCTCGAGCGCGGCGGGCCAGTCCGCGGCCGACGGTTCCTGCGCGAGGACCGCGAGCTCGGGCAGGTTCGGCGTCACGACGTCCACCCGGGACAGCAGGTCCCGCACGGCGTCCTCGGCCGCCGGGTCGAGCAGGCGGTCCCCGCTCGTGGCGACCATCACCGGGTCCAGGACGACGGCGGGTCGCGCGCCCGTCGCGCCGGGCGGCAGGGCGTCGAGCCAGGCGGCCACGGCGTGGGCCACGGGGGCCGAGGCGAGCATCCCGATCTTCACGGCGTCGACGGCCACGTCGTCGGTGACGGCGTCGAGCTGCGCGGCCAGGAACGCGGCGGGCGGCACGTGCACGTCGCGCACCCCCCGCGTGTTCTGCACGGTCAGGGCCGTGACGGCCGCCATCCCGTAGCCGCCCGCGGCCGCGATCGACTTGAGGTCCGCCTGGATCCCGGCGCCCCCGGACGGGTCGGACCCGGCGACGGCCAGGACGCGGGGGCGACTGCCCCTCGTCGGCGCCGGGGCCGCGGGAGCAGGGGCGGTGGAGCCGGCGCTGCCGGCGGAGCTGTCTTCAGGTGCACGCGCACTCATGTCGACATCCCTTCGCTAGTACGAGCTAGATCAGGTTCGACGGGTGTGTTCTCAGCGCCCGCCGGCCGGGTCGCGACGTCGTCGTGACGATGTCGCGGCGATGACCGGTCGGGACGCACCCCGTGTCGTGCCGCCCACCGTAGCCCAGGCCCGCGCGGGGGCGGGCGGCGTCCCGCGGCGCGTGTCGGCGTCCCGCGACACTTCGCCAGGCCTTGCGCCGCAGGCCCGCGGCCTGTTCGCGGCACGGTAGGGTGCGGGGGTGCCCGTGGTCGTCCGTCGTGCGCGCGAGCTCCTCGTCGCCGGCACGACGCTCAGCATCGCGGCCGCCGCCCACCTCCTGGCCGGCGGCGCGCTCCCCGGGGCACCCCTCGCCTGGCTCGTCGTCGTGGCGCTCACGGCACCGCTCGCGGTGTGGACCGCCCGCCGCCGGCTGACGCTCCCCCGCCTGCTGCCCGCGATGGTCGCGCTCCAGCTCGTGCAGCACACGACCCTGTCCGTGCTCGGCGCGGCGGGCACCGGCGCCTCACCCGCGACCCTGCTCACGACCCTGCCCTCGACGCCGGGGGCCGCGCCGGACGGGCACGCCCTGCACGCGCTGGGCCCGGGCTCCCTCGGGCCCGCGACCGGCGGCGGGCTGCACCTGCACCACGCGGACGACCCCGGGACGACGTCCTGGATGCTCGCCGCGCACGCTGCCGCGGTGCTGCTCACCGCCCTGCTGCTCGCGGCGGGCGACCGAGCGGCCGTCAACGTCGCGGGCCAGCTGCGGCTCGTCGCGGTCCTCGTGCTGGGCCCGGCGGCGCCGCCCGTCGTCCGCGAGCCCGCCGTCGTCGTCGGGCGCACCTGGCACCCCCTCCGGGCCCGCGCCGTCCGGCGCACCCCGCCACGAGGCCCCCCGCTGCTCCCGGGCGCCCTCGTGCGCGCCGCCTGACCCTGCCCTGGTCCGTCGTCGGACGGGGGCGGGTCCCTCGTCGTCCGACGACCCCTGACCACCCCTGAGCACCAGGAGCAGCACACCCATGTCCAGGACCATCCCTGCCCTCACCCCTGCCCTCCGCGCGCGCCGCCTCGCCGGCGCCGCCGCCCTCACCGTGCCGGCCCTCGTCCTCGGCGCGGCCGCCGCCTCCGCGCACGTGACCGTGACCCCCGACGCGGCCGAGGCCGGGTCGTACGCCACCCTCACCTTCAAGGTCCCGAACGAGTCCGCCGAGGCCTCGACCACCGCCGTGAAGGTCGACCTCCCCACCGACACCCCGTTCACCAGCGTGTCCGTGGAGCCCGTGCCGGGCTGGACGGCGAAGGTCACCCAGGCGCCCCTGCCCGAGCCCGTCGAGGTGCACGGCACCACCGTGACCGAGGCGCCGGCGAGCATCGAGTGGACCGCCGACGACGCCGACGCCGGCATCGCTCCGGGCGAGTTCCTCCGGTTCACCGTGTCCGCCGGTGCTGTCCCGGACGGCGTCGAGGAGATCGCCCTGCCCGCCACGCAGACGTACTCCGACGGCGAGGTCGTCGCCTGGGACCAGGAGGCGACCGGCGACGCGGAGCCCGACCTCCCGGCACCCGTCCTGCAGGTCCTCCCGGCGGCCGAGGACGGCGGCCACGGCACGCCGTCGGCAGCCGGCGCCACGGACTCGGCCGCCGACGCCGGCGCAGACGCGGGTACAGACGCGGGCACGGAGGCGGCGGCCGACGACGACGCCTCCGGCACCCTCCCGCTGGCGCTCGGCGCGGCGGGCCTCGGTCTCGGGCTGGTCGGCGCCGTCACGGGTGTCGCCGCCCTGGCGCGGACCCGCGCCACCGGCACCGGCACCGGCACCGAGCAGCGATGAGCGCGCGACGCGCCCTCGCCGCAGCCGGGTCGCTCGCCCTCGCCCTCGGCCTCGGGGCCGCGGGGGTCGCCGGCGCGGCGCCCGCGAGCGCCCACAACGTCGTCGTCGGCACGTCGCCGGCCTCGGGGTCCGAGGTGACGGAACCGCCCGGGTCCGTCGACGTGACGTTCGACGACGTCGTGCTCGACCTGTCCGCGGAGGGCTCCAGCACGGTGATCACCGTGACGGACGCCGACGGCACCGACTACGCGACCGGATGCCCGACGATGCAGGACCGCACCGTGTCGGTGCCCGTCGCCCTCGGCGAGGGCGGCGAGTACACGGTGGACTGGCGGATCGTGTCGGCCGACGGGCACCCGACCAGCGGCGCGTTCTCCTTCACCTACGACCCGCCCGCCGGGGCCGAGGCCGCCACCCCGGCGACGGACGCCCCGCCGTGCGCCCCGGCCGGGGCCGCGGGCGCGGACGAGGCGTCCTCCGGAACCGCTGACGGCGCGTCGGCCGCCGAGGACGGGGGCGGCGACGCCTCCGAGCTGGTCGTGGTGCTCGGCATCGCGGGGGGCGTCGTCGTGCTCGCCGGCGCGGCGGTGCTCGTGGCGCTGCGGCTCGCGCGACGTCGCGGCTGACGCACCGCACCCTGCGACGTGTCAGGGCGAGGGCCGCGGGCACAAACCCCACCCCCCCACACAGCACCCACCAGAATAGAGGT